>WRJY01000091.1 GCA_009778355.1 Desulfovibrionaceae bacterium
GCCCCCTCCCCAGCCCTCCCCCAAAGGGGGAGGGAGCAGGTTTCGATTGCCCTTCCCCAGAGGGAGGGAGGACAGGTTTCGATTGCCCTTTTCCGGAGGGAGAGAGAGCAGGTTTGGATTGCTCTTCCTCATAAGGGAAGGAAGTGGACTGCGACAACGCCTGCCGCGCCTGCGCCATTGCCAGGGCAGCGCGCTGGGCCGCCGGCAGGGCTGCCACGTTGGCGGGCGGGCGGGCGGCGGCGGCTTGCGGCTGGCTAGCCACCATCTGCGCGCGCGTCTTGACGACGTGGCCGCCGCGCGCGTCGTGCAGCCATTGCCACAGGCGCAGGTAGCCGCTGAATTCGCTTTTGTCGTCGTCGAACTTGGCGTGTGCCTGGTCGGCCTGCGCCTGGCTGTCCAGCGGGCGCTCGCGCACGTCTTGCACGCTCAGGGCGCTGGCGATGACCAATACCTCGCGCAGCGCGCCGCGTTCGCGCGCGGCCAAAATCATGCGGCCCACGCGCGGGTCCAGCGGCAGGCGAGCCAGTTCGCGGCCCAGCGGGGTCAGCCGCTGGGCGTCGTCCACCGCGCCCAGTTCGGCCAGCAACTGGTAGCCGTCGGCCACCGCGCGGCCCGAAGGCGCGTCGAGAAACGGAAAGTCCTCCACTTGGCCGCTGTCGCCTTCCAGGCGCAGGCTTTTCATGCGCAGAATCACGCTGGCCAGCGACGAACGCAGGATTTCCGGGTCGGTAAAGCGCGGGCGGCCAGCAAAATCCTGCTCGTCGTACAAGCGGATGCAGATGCCGTCGGACACGCGCCCGCAACGGCCCGCGCGCTGGTTGGCGGCGGCCTGGCTCACCGGCTCGACCAGCAACTGCTCCACCTTGCTGCGGTAGCTGTAACGCTTGACGCGCGCGGTGCCGGCATCGATCACGTACTTGATGCCCGGCACCGTGAGCGAGGTCTCGGCTACGTTGGTCGCCAGCACGATGCGCGGCGCGCCGTGCGGCTCGAACACCCGTTCCTGCTCGGCCTGGCTCAGGCGCGCCAGCAGCGGCAGCACCTCGGCTGCGCGCGTCAGCGCCCGGTGCGACAAATGCCCGCGCAGATGATCGGCGGTTTCGCGGATTTCGCGCTCGCCGGGCAGGAACACCAGAATGTCGCCGCCGGGCCGGCCCGCCCACAGCTCGTCTACCGCGTCGGCAATGGCGTCCTGAAGATGGCGCTCGCGGCTTTCCTCGAACGGGCGGTAGCGCAGTTCCACCGGGTAGGCGCGCCCCGAAACCAGCAGCACCGGCGCCGGCCCCGCCGGACTGGCGAAGTGCTGGGCAAAGCGCTCGGCGTCGATGGTGGCCGAGGTCACGATCACCTTCAGGTCGGGCCGCCGGGGTAGTATCTGCCTGACGTAGCCCAGCAGAAAATCGATGTTCAGGCTGCGCTCGTGCGCCTCGTCGATGATGAGCGTGTCGTAGGCCTTGAGCAGCGGATCGGTCTGCGTCTCGGCCAGCAAAATGCCATCGGTCATCAGCTTGATCGAGGCGTCTTTCGACAGCCGGTCGTTGAAGCGCACCTTGTAGCCCGCCACCTCGCCCAGCGGCGTGCGCAGTTCTTCGGCGATGCGCCTGGCCACGCTGGTGGCGGCGATGCGGCGCGGCTGCGTATGGCCGATCAGCCTGCCGGGCTGGCCGGGCACGGCGTTGACCCTGCCGCGCCCCATCGCCAGCGCGATCTTGGGCAACTGCGTGGTCTTGCCCGAACCGGTTTCGCCGCACACCACGATCACCTGATGCCCCGCCAGCGCGGCCATGATCTCGCCCCTGCGCGCGCTGACCGGCAAGCTGTCGGGAAATTCGATGTGGAGCGGCGGCTGGCTGGTCATGGAGTGCGCGATTGTGAACCACGCTGCCAGCCGCTTCATGTGGCTTGCCGTTTCCAGGTTGAGCTGTCGCTTGCTCGACATGCCCCAACGTCCGATCTGGTTCAGAATGCCAGCTTTTCGCGAGGTGCTCCATGTCCCGATTGCCCCCTGTTCTTCAGCGGCTGAAGTTTCCCGTCATTTGCTCGCCGCTGTTCATCATCAGCAACCCCAAGCTCGTCATTGCGCAGTGCACATCCGGCGTGATGGGCTCCATGCCCGCGCTCAACGCGCGGCCCGCCGAGCAGTTCGACGACTGGCTGGCTGAAATCACCGAAACCCTGGCCGCCTGGGACAAGGCCCACCCCGACAACCCGTCCGCGCCGTTCGCCATCAACCAGATCGTGCACCGGAGCAACGACCGGCTGGAGCGCGACTTGCAGATATGCGCCAAGTACAAGGTGCCGTTCATCATTACCAGTCTGGGCGCGCGCGAGGATGTGAATCAGGCCATCCATGGCTGGGGCGGCGTGGTGATGCACGATGTCATCAACAACGTGTTCGCGCACAAGGCCATCGAGAAGGGCGCCGACGGCCTGATTCCGGTGGCCGCCGGCGCGGGCGGCCACGCCAGCGTCAAAAGCCCGTTTGCCATGATGCAGGAGATCCGCGAATGGTTCGACGGCCCGGTGGCGCTTTCGGGCTCGATCGCCAGCGGCGGGGCCATTCTTGCCGCGCAGGCCATGGGCGCCGACTTTGCCTATATCGGCTCGGCCTTCATCGCCACTGACGAGGCGCGGGCCGTCGATGCCTACAAGCAGATGATCGTTGACAGCGATTCCGACGACATCGTTTACAGCAACTTCTACACCGGCGTGCACGGCAACTACCTGAAGGGCAGCATCCGCAACGCCGGCATGGACCCCGACAACCTGCCCCAGAGCGACCCGAGCAAAATGAATTTCGGCAACAGCGGCGCCGCCCGCGCCTGGAAGGACATCTGGGGCAGCGGCCAAGGCATAGGTGCCATCCACAAGGTGGTGCCCACCGCCGAACTCGTCGCCCGGCTCAAGCGCGAGTACCAGGAGGCGCGGCAGCGCCTGGCGCTTCAGTAAACGCCGCCCATCCGGACTACTGGCCGCCACCCAGGAAGAAAAAGTCTTTTGACCCGTTGGGCGTGGCGGTCATGATTTGGAGCAGATTGCCGTAGGCCTGGCGGATGGCAATGCCATTGACGGTCGTTCCATCGGTGAGCGGATCATTGAGCGGACAGCTCGCGCCGCTGAACGTGAGACTCAGGTCGAACACGCCCACCGTGCCGTGCGAAGTGCTGTGGGGTGTCATGGTTCCGCTGGCCGAGCAACCATTGGCGTCTGCCGGCATGATGATGTTCGATCCGGCGATGACCATGCTGGTTTGGAGGACGCTGCCGGAACCGGCGGTGGTGGCGCTTACGCCGGCGTATTGACTGGCCAATGAGGTCAGCGATGCAGGCTGGTCGTACACGCTGAGGTAATCTATATCGAAGGCCGTGCCATTATTGGTTACGATATGGAGCGCGTTTTGAGCCGATGCCGTGCCGGAAAGGGAAAGGCTGTAGGGTACGAGATCGTCGTAGTCGAACTTTGTGAGCGGCGCCGAAAAGCTGGTGCCGCTGGTCGTATAGCTGCCATGGATCATGCCATCGATGCTGGTGTAGCCGCTGCCGCAACTGCCTGATCCATACATGCCCCAGACGGCGCCGTTGTCGAGCATGATGAGCTGATCCATGACGCCATCGGAGTCCACGACGCACCAGAAACCCTCGGCTGCGTTTCGGCTGGCTGGAGTGGGCGTGTCGTTGTTGTCATCGCCCCCGCCGCCGCAGCCGGTCAGACCGAAGCCGAAGGCGCAGACAAGCGCGGCCAGTGCCACTGATTTACGTGCATGAGTCATGAAGAATTTCCTCAAATGGCTCGCTGTGAAGAAGGGGGGAGCAGGTTCGAAAAAGCGTAACTTGAAATGCTAAATCAATGAACCTAAAAACGGCAGTTGGGCGCTTATTTACACTCGTAACCTCTTATGAACACAGAGGTTTTTGACTTAGCTCGACCTCACCATTT
>WRJY01000092.1 GCA_009778355.1 Desulfovibrionaceae bacterium
GGCGGGCGGGTAGCCGTGGACGGGGTCATTGAACAGCACCAGCACAAGCGTCAGAACGCGCTGCTGGGCGGCGTTGGTGTAGTTGGTGGATCTGGTCATACGAAGCCATCGGTGCGACAATCAATCCTCGACAGGTAGGCCAAGCGCGATGCACACATCACGACCTTCGCCATACCGGCCCCTGCGGATACCGCGCAGCACATCACTGGCGGTGCGGTACTTGAAGCCGCGTTCGGCGGCCCATGTTTTGAGCGTTTTGCCTTGCTTGCGAAGGCGGTGTTTAATTTCGTTCTGGGTCAGTGGCTTGCTCATGATGTCGCTGTGAATGGCTGTGGTTCATGGATTGTTGCACAAACGTGCAACATAAGCAATAGTTGAGTTGCACGAATGGACAATATCGGAGAACGGATTCGTTCAGAGCGCGAACGCTTGGGGCTAATCCAGGACAAATTTGCTGAAGCTGCGCATGTCAGCAAGCGTGCTCTGATCAATTACGAACAAGGCAAGCGAAGCCCGGATGCGGAGTTTTTGACGGCAATTGCTGCCGTCGGCGTAGACGTGTTCTATGTCCTTACAGGCGGCTGGCTCACTGCGCGGCAGCGTCAGCATCTGGATTCGGCGCTTCAGCTCATCAATAACTTGTCCGTTTCAGAAGAAGAAAAGAAACGGCTGGAAGCTTTGCTTGGCCAGGGTTTCCATCGCCAAGCCGCGCAAAACGCCGCGCGCAAGAAGGACTACGACCTGCTGATCGAATACCTCAACGATTGCACCGATGCGTCCATGCAACTCGTGCTGCAAACGGCGGTCAAGTGCCGCGACGCGGACGTTGCGGCCAAGCAAAAATCACAATAAAAAAGAAGGCGGCGTAACGAAGGAGACGGGTGATGATCGAGGAGATCAAGATTGCCCCTGTGCGCCTTACGGCCAGCATACAGTTCGAGAAGTCCGAAGAAGCGCGCCGCTATGCCGAACTGAACCGGCAGGCCACTCAGGCAAAAAGCCGCAGCTACGCCGAGGCTGTTGCATTGCTGCAAAAGGCCAAGGCCATCAAGGGCGATCTTTACGACGACGTGCGCCTGGCCAAGCTCATGCAGCAGGCCGGCCAGTTTGATGAGGCCATCAGAGAGATCAAGTGGCTGGTGAGCAGGGCGGCGTACCAGATTGACAAAAATTCAGCGCATCTGTCCAAGCAGGAACGGGCGTACTTTTTGGCCGTTCATCTTGAAAAAATTTACGAAGCGGCGGCACTGATTTGCAGGCGCGCCGGTGATGGGAAAAAACAGCAGACATTTGAGCAAATGCGCGCCGCGACAGCAGACCGGGCTGGCAGGCTGGAGCCTGCCTGGAAATCGTCATAGCTCTACCGCAAACAGCCCAGTTGCCCTCGGGTCGCTCGTCACCGAGGGCAGCCCATTCAGTAAAGCGTTTTTCTCACCCCCATTCGCGCGCGCGCGGCACCATGCCCAGGTGACCGCAACCACCCTTGATGCCAGGCCCGGGCGCTGCGCGATTTGCCGGTGCTTTTCAGGCGGGCGTTCGTGCCTGGCGCATTTTGGTTTCGGCCATTGCTCGCACCTGCCCGAGTGGCGCCACGTCAGCGGCGCGGGGCGGTGCGCGTTCCACCCGTCCCGCTGGAGCCTGGCATGTTCGACCGAATCATCGACACCATCAAAAACACCCGCATGAAGGCGTGGCTGGCCGCCGCGTTCGTCCTCGCCCTGCTGGTCTGGCTGCTGGCGCCGCAGCAGTTGCCCGTCAGCCTCTACAAGCTGTCGCTGGTGGCGATGGCCGCCGTGGCGGGTTACTGGATCGACCGCAGTCTTTTTCCCTACGCGCGGCCAGGCGAATTTTTGGCCGATGAAGACGACGCCCAAGACGCGCCGCCCGTTACCGAGCTTGAACCAGCCGCGCCCCATGAATGCGAGCTGTGCGTGGCCGCCAGCGACTCGCAGCCGCTCCTGCTGGCCGCCGCCATGTTGCGCCGCGCGGTGATCGTGGCGGCGACGATGCTGGCCGTGGGGCTGGGGGCTTGACCATGAGGGCGCTTTTCCGCGCGCTGCTGCTGTTGGCCGCCGCCTTCTGCACGTTCGCGCCCGCCCAGGTTCCGGCGCAAGCGGCCCGCTACCGCCTGTTGCTGCTGCGCCAGGCGCACGGCCAGTGGGGGCTTGACGCGCCGGTGGCGGCGCTGGCCGCGCAGGTGCAGCAGGAAAGCAACTGGAACCCGCAAGCCGTCAGCCGCGCGGGCGCGCAAGGCATGGCGCAGTTCATGCCGGCCACGGCGCGCTGGTGGTGTGATTTGACCGGCGTGGCCGCCGCCGACTGCCTTGCCCACAATCCCGCCTGGGCGCTGCGCGCGCTGGTGGGCTACGACTTGTATTTGTTCAACCGCGCCCCCGCGTACCTGGGCGATTACGACAAGCTCTGGCTGGCCCTGCGCGGCTACAACGGCGGCCAGGCCAACTGGCAGGCCGAGGCGCGCACGATCGCCGCCGGGCCGCCCCAAGGCGATCCGGCCCCCTTGGGGGGCAGCGCAACAGCCGCAGGCGTGGAGCGTGGGGGCCATATCACCGGCCTGCCCCAGCCCACGCGCGAGCAGATCGATGCCGCCTGCGGCGCGGCCCGCCGCGCGGTCAGCCACTGCGCGGAGAACCTGGCCTACCCGCGCCGCATCCTCATCGACTTGCAGCCGCGCTATGCGGCCTGGGGCGCGGTTTGGGAGATGCGGCCATGAATGCGTCCAACTGGATTTTGGCGACGCTCATTGCCATGCTGGCCAGCGGGTTCGGCGGCTACAACCTGGGCCGCGGCAACGGGGTTGCCGCCCAACAGGCCAGGCAAGACCATCAAGCGGTAGCCGATCTGGCTGGCCTGCTGGATTCGCACGCCAACCTGATCAAGCAGGCCGATGCCGCGAGTCTGGCCATGCGCCAGGCCGCCGCGCGCCGCGAGGCGGCTGACCGTCAAACCACCAAGGAGTTGCGCCATGCGCTCGATAGCACGGCTGGCGCTCGCGCCGGCTGCCTGTTTGATTCTGGCGTCTTGCGCCAGCTCGCCGCCGCCCGCGATCGCGCTGCCCAGGCCGCTGCCGGCGGAGTACGCGGCGCGTTGCCCGCCGCCTCCGCCAGCGCCGGCAAGCCCTGAGGCGGATGCCGTGGCCATCGAACTCAAGCAGATGTACGACCTGTACGGCCTGTGCGCGGGCCGCATGGTGGATTTGCTCGACTATTTGCAAGAAAGGACCGAGCCGTGACGTTGCAAGTGGAATTCTGGACTCTGGTATCCATTTCAGTCTCGTTTCTCGGCGCCGTGATTGGCATCGTGTGGGGGCTGATTCGCGGCGTTTTGGCGCAGGGCCTGCAGCGCATCGACGAGCACTTTGCCGCGCTCGAGCGCGCCCAGGCCACGGCCACGGCGGATTTTGCGCGGCGGCTTGGCCTGATCGAATCGGCAGGCCGCGAGGAGTCGGCGCAGTGGACGCGCATCGAGCGCGAGCTGCTTCAGCTCAAGGCCGACCTGCCCATCAGCTACGTGCGGCGCGAGGACTACGTGCAGTCCACCGCCACCATCATGAGCAAGCTCGACGCGATGTCCATCAAGTTTGAAAACATCCTGCTCAAGGGAGGACGCCCCCATGAATGAAAACCTGCTGCGCGAACAGGCCGCGCGCGCCCGGCGCGAATTCATGCGCTGGATACTGCTGCTCACGCTCAACTTGAGCCGCCCGGCCCACGCCACCATGCGCATGCTGCTTGGCGTGGCGCAGGGCGAATACCCAGACGCCACGGAAATGGAAGTGCGCCGCGAGCTGGACTACCTGGAAGGCCGCGAGCTGCTGCGCGTGTTCGTTGACCCGCTCGGTCAGGTCAGCGCGGACCTCACGCGCCACGGCATTGACATCGTGGAGTACACGGTGCCGGTCGATCCGGGCATTGCGCGCCCGCCCAAGGT
>WRJY01000093.1 GCA_009778355.1 Desulfovibrionaceae bacterium
CGCTCTGCTTGATCGCTTCTCCCCGCAAGAGTGCAACAACTACTTCATGTCTTCTGGATATGTAAGCATATAAATCGAAATTGCTCTAGCTTTTGCGGGAAGGCTCGACTGGGATGCCGCGCTCGTGTGGCGTGACGAGCGGTTCGGATATGACGAGTCGCGCATGATCGCGCTCGCACCCGAAACGAACACGCTGTACTGCGTGGCCTTTGTCGATCGTGGCCAGAGGCGAAGGATCATCAGCCTGCGCCGAGCAGAACGTCGTGAGGTGAAGCACTATGTCGAAAACATCTAAGCGGCCAGCCATCGTGCCGCCTACTGCCGAAGAAGATGCCGCCATCATTGCCGCGGCATTGGCCGACCCCGACGCACAACCGTTGACTGATGAGCAACTCAAGGCAATGGTACCGATGCACTCCTTGAAGGCGAAGGGCAGACCGAAATCGTCAAGCAAGAAACTGCTCGTGTCGGTGCGCTACAGTCCTGAAGTCGTGTCGTTCTTCAAGGCTACTGGGGAAGGCTGGCAATCACGCATGGATCATGTGTTGCAGGACTACGTGGTTCGCCATTCACTGTAAAAGCCCTACAACAGCTCGAACACCGCCATGCTCTCCACATGCGCCGTGTGCGGGAACATGTTGATCGCGCCAGCGGCGGCGCAGCGGTAGCCGGCCTGGTGCACCAGCAGGCCGGCATCGCGCGCCAGGGTGGCGGGGTTGCAACTGACGTAGACGATGCGGCGCGGCGGCTGCCAGGCGGCAGCTTCGGGCGGCAAGGGGCCGGCTTGCAGGTCGGCGCTCAGGTTCTCGGCGGGGGTGCCCAGGCGATGCTGGTGCAGGGCGGCCAGCGCCTTGACCAGGGCAAAAGCGCCTTCGCGCGGCGGATCGACCAGCCAGCGATGGGCAGCGCCGTCTTGCACCAGTTGGGCGGCGGTCATGCCAAACAGATCGCGTGCCGCGAATTCGGTGGCCGCCAAGGGTTTGCGGGCGAGCGCGCCAGCCTGGTTGCGCTGGTAATTCTGGCGCGCGCGCTCCACCAGCGCCGGGCTGCCTTCCACGCCCAGCACGCGGCCAGCGCGGGTGGCCATCGGCAGGGTGAAGTTGCCCAGGCCGCAGAACCAGTCGATCACACGCTCGTGCGGCTGCGCGTCGAGCAGGCGCAGCGCGCGGCTGACCAGCACGCGGTTGATGTGCGGGTTGACCTGGGTGAAGTCGGTCGGCCTGAAGGGCATGACGATGCCGAATTCGGGCAGCGCGTAAGCCAGTTCGGGTCCGCCTTCGTCCAGCAAACGAACGCTGTCAGGCCCTTTGGGTTGCAGCCACCATTGCACGCCGTGGCGCTCGCCGAAAGCGCGCAGCGCCTGCTCATCGCGCGGCGACAGGGGCTCCAGGTGGCGCAGCACCAGCGCGGTGACGGCGTCGCCGCAGGCCAGTTCGATCTGCGGGCAGGTTTCACGCGCGTCCATGCCCTTGACGAGCGCGCGCAACGCCGGCAACAGCGCGCTGACATGGGCGGGCAGTACCGGGCATTCGCGCATGTCGGCAATGTAGCGGCTTTTGCGCTCGTGAAAGCCGACCAGCACCTCGTCCTTCTTGCGCACGTAGCGCACCGACAGGCGGGCGCGGTAGCGGTAATGCCAGGCCGGGCCTTCGATGGGGCGCAGGATCGATTCGGGCCGCACCTTGGCCAGATGCCACAGGTTGTCTTCCAGCACGCGCTGCTTGACGGCGACCTGCGCCGACGGCTCCAGATGCTGCATCTTGCAGCCGCCGCAAGCGCCCTGATGCAAGCCGAAGTGCGGGCAGCGCGGGCGCGCGCGCTGGCTGCTGGGACGGTGGATGGCCGTCAGCGTGGCGGCTTCCCAGTTGTTCTTGCGCCGGTGCACGGTGGCCGACACCAGCTCGCCGGCCAGCGCGCCGTCGATGAACACCACCAGCCCGTCAGGCCGCCGCGCGATGCCCTGGGCCTCGATGTCCAGCGAGTCCACATGCAGCCAGCCGGGCGGCAGACCGGCGGCGGAATCGGGATTCAGATTCCTGCCACCGTTGGAAACAGGCGTCGAGCACTGAGGCGGCTGGCCTCCATCCCGACCCTCCCCCAAAGGGGGAAGGAGCGAGTCACTCATCTGGCCGGCAGGTAGCGCACCGGGTCCACCGGTTTGGCGGAGCGGCGAACCTCGAAATGCAGCATCACGCGGTCGGCTCCGGTCGAGCCCATTTCGGCGATCTTCTGGCCTTTTTTCACTGTCTGGTTTTCCTTGACCAGCAGCTTCTGGTTGTGCGCGTAGGCCGTCAGAAATGTGGTGTTGTGTTGCAAGATGATCAGGTTGCCGTAGCTGGGCAGGCCGGCGCCGGCATAGACCACGCTGCCGTCGGCCGCCGCGACCACCGGGTCGCCCGCGTTGCCGCCAATGCTGATGCCCTTGTTGTTGACTTCGTCGAACTTGGCCAGCACCGCGCCGCTGGCCGGCCAGATGAGGTTGATGTCGCCGGCGTCCGCCGCTGGCGATGGTTCAGGCGTTGGTGTTGGCGTTGGCGTGGTCGCGACGCCGGGTGTGGTCTGCGTTGCCACCGGAATCGGGGCAGTGGCCGGCTGCTGCTGCTGCTGCTGCGGCGGCGGCGGCGCGCTGCCGGGCGGCGGCACCACGCGCAGCACCTGGCCGACTTCGATCGCGTTCGGGTTATCGAGGTTGTTCCAGCGCGCGATGTCGCGCCAGGGCTGGTTCACATCGGTGGCGATCTTCATCACCGTGTCGCCTTGCCGCACGGTGTAATAGCCGGGCTTGCCGGCGTTGGCAGCGCCGGGCAGCAGGGCCGGATCGACCGGCCCCCGGGCGCTCACGCCGCGGTCTTCGACAGGCGCTTGGTTGAGTGATTTGGATGTGCACCCGGTCAAGACGGCCATCGCCGCCAGCAGCACGGATACCCAGATCTGGCGACTCGCCGCTCGCATAAATAGTTTCCTTGACATCAACACACTAGGCTATCCCTGATTTTAAGGGCACGAAATTAACTGCTTCCAGCACGGTCTGCCGCACGCCCTGGCGCGATTTGTCGATGACCATCAGCGCCTGCTGCCCGGCGCCACAGGCCACCGGCGCGACGATGCGCCCGCCGCAGGCCAGTTGGTCGATCCAGGCCTCGGGCACGGCCTCGCCGCCGGCGGCGGCAATGATGCCGGCATAGGGCGCGCCCTTGGCAAAGCCGGCCATGCCATCGCCCAGAATCAGGTGCACGTTGGCGATGCGCAGCGCCCGCAGATTGGCGCGTGCCTTCTGGTGCAACTCGCGCAAGCGCTCGATGCTGTAGACCTCGGTCGCCAACTGGCCCAGCACCACGGCCTGGTAGCCGCAGCCAGAGCCGATGTCCAGCACCCGGCCCAGGCGGCCATTTTCGCCGCGCAGGCCGCCCTGCATCAGCAACGCGGCCATGCGCGCCACCACGCTGGGCTTGGAGATGGTCTGCTCCAGGCCGATGGGCAGCGCCGTGTCTTCGTAAGCCTGCGGCGCCAGCGCCGGATCGACGAAGCGGTGCCGGTCCACCGCGCCCATGGCGCGCAGCACCTGGGCATCGCCGATGCCCTCGGCGGCCAGCAACTGCACCATGCGCGCGCGCGCCGGAATGGCGTCGCGCACCGGCGCGGCCAAGGGCGCGGCAGCCCCGGCGGGCGGCGCGCTCTTGCGCGGCGCGCCCGCGGGCTTGGGGCCGGCGCCCAAGTCGATGCGCGCCGGAAAGCCCGGGCGTTGCGGCGGCGCGGGCATCAGTCCCCTCCCCCGCCGGCCAGCATCAATTGCAGCCCCTGCGACCAGTAGGCCAGCGCGTCGCGGTCGGTCAAATCCACCTTCAGCGGCGTGATGGCGACGTGGCCCTCGCCCGTGGCGTGAAAGTCGGTGCCTTCGGCGGCGTCGGCGGCGGGGCCGGCCCCGCCGATCCAGTACATGGTTTCGCCGCGCGGG
>WRJY01000094.1 GCA_009778355.1 Desulfovibrionaceae bacterium
CTGATTCCGATGTACCTCATCATCGGCATCTGGGGCGGCCCCAACAAGATTTACGCCGCGTTCAAGTTCTTCCTGTACACGCTGCTCGGTTCGCTGCTGATGCTGGTGGCGCTGATTTATCTGTACACGCGCTCGGGCGGCAGCTTCGACATCCAGGCCTGGCACAACATGCCCATTGGCGGCACGGCGCAGACGCTGCTGTTCTTCGCCATGTTCGCGGCCTTCGCGGTCAAGGTGCCGATGTGGCCGGTGCACACCTGGCTGCCCGACGTTCACGTCGAGGCGCCGACGGGCGGCTCCGCCGTGCTGGCGGCCATCATGCTGAAGCTGGGCGCCTACGGCTTTTTGCGCTTTTCGATGCCGATCCTGCCCGACGCCTCGCGCGAATGGGCCTGGCTGATGATCGCCCTGTCGCTGATCGCCGTCATCTACGTCGGCCTGGTGGCCCTGGTGCAGCAGGACATGAAGAAGCTGGTGGCCTATTCATCGGTGGCGCACATGGGCTTCGTCACGCTGGGCTTTTTCATCTTCAGCCCGCTGGGCATTGCCGGCGGTCTGGTGCAGATGATTGCGCACGGCTTCGTCTCGGGCGCCATGTTCCTGTGCATCGGCGTGCTGTACGACCGCGTTCATTCGCGCGAAATTGCCGCCTATGGCGGCGTGGTCAACACCATGCCGCGCTTTGCCACTTTCGCGGTGCTGTTCGCGTTCGCCAACTGCGGTATGCCGGGCACGGCCGGATTCGTCGGCGAGTGGATGGTGATTCTGGGCGCGGTGCGGGCCAATTTCTGGATCGGGCTGATGGCCGCCACGGCGCTGATCTTCGGCGCTGCCTACACGCTGTGGATGGTCAAGCGCGTTTTCTTCGGTCAGGTGGCCAACGACCATGTGCGCGCGCTCGGCGACATCAACGTGCGTGAATTCCTGATGCTGGCGCTGCTGGCGATTGCCGTGCTGTGGATGGGCCTGCACCCGAAGCCCATCACCGACGTGATGGACGCATCGGTCACCAAACTGATCCAGCAGGCGTCGGCTTCCAAACTGAATTGAGGGCACAAGCAAATGATTGACAGATTCAGTTGGATGGCCGTTTACCCGGAGATCATGCTCCTGGTGATGGCCTGCGTGATCGCGCTGGCTGACTTGCTCGACCAGGGCCGGCGGCGCACGGCGGCCCACGCGCTCTCGATCCTCACGCTGCTGGCGCTGGCGGGTCTGACCGCGTATTACGCTCAGACCGGGCAGACGGTTTACGGCTTCGGCGGCATGGTGGTCAGCGACTCCATGGCGAACTGGCTCAAGTGTTTCGCGGCGCTGGCGGTGCTGGTCACTTTCGTCTATGGCCGCGGCTACGTCGTCGAGCGCGGCATGTTGCGCGGCGGCGAGTGGTATGTGCTGGGCCTGCTGTCGCTGCTGGGCATCAACGTCATCATTTCGGCCAGTAACTTCCTGCTGGTGTACCTGGGGCTCGAATGCCTGACGCTGGCCGGTTATGCGCTGGTGGCGCTGCGGCGCGACCACGTGGTCTCGGTCGAGGCGTCGATGAAGTATTTCGTGCTGGGCGCCATGGCATCGGGCTTTCTGCTGTACGGCATGTCGATGCTTTATGGCGCCACCGGCACGCTGGACATCGCGGGCGTCGCCAAGGCCGTGGCTTCGGGCCAGATCAAGCACCAGGTGCTGGTGTTCGGCTTGGTGTTCGTGGTGGCCGGTCTGGCGTTCAAGTTCGGCGCCGTGCCGTTCCACATGTGGATTCCCGATGTGTACCAGGGCGCGCCCACGGCGGTCACGCTGATGATCGGCGGCGCGCCCAAGCTGGCGGCGTTCGCCATGGCGATTCGCCTGCTGGTCGAGGGGTTGTGGCTGCTGGCGATCGAGTGGCAGCAAATGCTGGCGCTGCTGGCCATCGCATCGCTGCTGATCGGCAACCTGGCCGCCATTGCGCAAACCAACCTGAAGCGCATGTTGGCGTATTCCACCATCGCGCAGATGGGGTTCGTGCTGCTCGGCCTGATAGCCGGGGTGGCCAATAACGGCGCGCTGACCGCGGTCAATGCCTACAACGCCTACAGCTCGGCCATGTTCTACGTCGTCACCTACGTGCTGACCACACTGGCGAGTTTCGGCGTCATCCTGCTGCTGGCGCGCGAAGGTTTTGAAAGCGAGGAGATCGCCGATTTCGCCGGCCTGAACCAGCGCAGCCCGCTGTACGCCGGCGTCATGACGATATGCCTGTTCTCTTTGGCCGGGCTGCCGCCGCTGGTGGGCTTTCAGGCCAAGCTGTCGGTGCTGCAATCGCTCGTCAACACGGGGCAGACGGCCCATATCGCGCTGGCGGTATTCGCGGTGCTGATGTCGCTGATCGGCGCGTTCTACTACCTGCGCGTCATCAAGGTCATGTATTTCGATGACATGGTCGATGCCGCCGGCCCGATCAGCGCGCCGCCGGGGATGCGCGCCCTGCTGTCGGTCAACGGCGCGCTGCTGCTGGTTCTGGGCATCGTGCCCGGCGCGTTGATGACCCTGTGCGCCAGCGCCATCCAGCAAATGCTCGCCACCTGACCGTGTCACGGACCGCCGTTATCTGGGCGCTGATTTTGCTGGCCTTCGTGGGGCCATCAACCTACCGTTCGTCAATCAGCGCCTGATGGCGGTCATTGCGTTGCGCGGCGGCTGAATCTCATGGCGGGCGATCTGACCGAACACAAGCTGCACGGGCAGGAACTGCTGCGCGGCCATTTTCTGCACGCCTTCCGCGACGCCGTGCGGCTGCCCGACGGCAGCACGGCTCAGCGCGAATACATCGTCCACCCCGGCGCGGTGATGATCGTGCCCCTGCTCGAAGCCGCCGGCGGATCGCTGCAACTGGTGCTGGAGCGCCAGTTCCGCTACCCGCTGGGGCAGACCATCGTCGAATTTCCGGCGGGCAAAATCGACCCGGGCGAAAACACGCTGGCCTGCGCGCGGCGCGAACTGCTGGAAGAAACCGGCTACACCGCGCGGCAATGGGCGCGCGCCGGCGTGCTGCATCCGGTGGTGGCGTACTCCACCGAATTCATCGAAGTCTGGTTCGCGCGCGGCCTGACTCCCGGTCAGCGCAGGCTGGACGAGGGCGAATTCCTGGAAGTGTTCACCGCCACGCCCGATCAACTGATGCAGTGGTGCCGCACCGGCCTGGTGACCGATGCCAAGACCCTGATCGGCGCGCTTTGGTTGCAAAATATGCTGACCGGGGCTTGGCCGCTGTCGTGGCAAGTCCTGCCCGCCAACGCTGACGCGCCATGAAAGTCCTCGACCTGCATTGCAGCCAGGATCATTCGTTCGAAGGCTGGTTTGCCTCGGAGGACGACTTCCAGGGCCAGCTTGCGCGCGGGCTGCTGGAATGCCCGTTGTGCGGCGACAAAGCCATTGCCAAGCTCCCCAGCGCGCCGCGCCTGAATCTGGGCGGCGGCGAAGCCGCGCCCGGCGCCCCGGCCACGTTCGGTGGGGAACCGGCGGCGACGGGCGCTCCGACTTCCGTCGCGGCCCTGCCGCAGGCGGCCATGCAGGCCGCGTGGCTGCGCGTGGTGCGGCAGGTCATGGCGCGCACCGAGGACGTCGGCCAACGTTTTGCCGAGGAAGCGCGGCGCATTCATTACGGCGAGGCCGGCGAGCGCGCCATTCGCGGCCAAGCCACGCGCGAGCAGACGCGGGAGTTGCTCGACGAGGGCATCGCGGTCATGCCGCTGCCGATTCCGGCGGGCTTCGACGGGCCGGTGCAGTAACCCTAAAAACGGCAGTTGAGCGCTTATTTACCCTCGTAACCTCTTATAAACACAGAGGTTTTTGACTTAGCTCGACCTCACCATTTGGGTGAGAGCGCTATGCGCCCGCCAGCGCCGCGCTCGACGCGCCATGCAGCGTTGCTCGTCCTTGCGGGCAGTAGCCCGCTGCGTTCTCGCGCCTTGCCTGGCACGC
>WRJY01000095.1 GCA_009778355.1 Desulfovibrionaceae bacterium
CCGCCACTTGGCGGCTGCTGCCGCGCGAAGGCGCGAGCAGCGACAGTGCCTGGCCCAGCCAGTAGCGGCTGCCAGAATCGGCGGGCTCTTGACGCGCAGCCAGGGCAGGGATGGAGACCGGCGCAAAATCGCCAACCTGATGCCGATTTTCTTCGATGGAGCTTCGCCATGAAACCACATGTATACCCCGCAGACTGGCTTGCCCGCAGCGATCCGCCGCCGCTGGCCGACTTTGGCCGGCGGTTGCTGGCCGAGGGCGATTCGTGGTTCACCATCGGCACGCTGAACTTGCCGGATGCGTCCAACCTGCTGTTCAAGCTGGAAGTGAGCCAGAGCACGGCCATCGTCAACTGCGCCTATCCCGGCGACACCCTGGCGCACATGGTGGACTGGTTCAGCGACCCGTTCTTCGACCGCCTGCTGCGCCAGCCCCGCTTCGCGCGCTATTGGGAGGCCATTCTGGTGTCGGCGGGCGGCAACGACCTGATCGACGCGGCGCAAGTGCCGCCCGTGGGCAAGGACGGCGCGCCCACCCCACCCGGCCAGCGCCTGCTGCTCACCGCGCAAGAGGCCGCCGAATCATCCGCCGCCGGCCCGGAACGCTTCGTCAGCGAAGAAGGGTGGGCCAACCTGTCCTCGTACCTGCTGACCAACTTCGCCGAACTGGTGGCGCGCCGCGATCAGGGGCCGAGCCGGAGGCGACCGATTTTTTTGCACACGTATGCCCTGCCCACGGTGCGCCCGTCAGGCACCGTGGGCGCGCCGCAAGGGTGGCTGTCTCCGGCATTGCGGCGCTATGGGCTGAACGGCGCCGATGCGCAGGGCGCGAGCGACGCGCTGTTTGGCCGCCTGCGCAGCCTGCTGCTGGCGCTGGACTCGGGCAGCGGCCAGCCCCAGGCGCTGCCGCAGGTGCATGTATTCGATTCGGCTGGATTGCCGGACATACAGCCCGCACCTGCCGGCCAGGCGGCGCCGTCGGACGACTGGGTGAACGAAATCCACCTCAGCCCCAAGGGTTACGGCAAGATGGGACAGGTTTTCGGGCCGTGGATGGAAAAGACGCTGGCCGCGTATCCGTAAAATGATGGCAGCGGGGTAAACGTAACTTGATATTTACATACCAGAAATGTGACAAAGTCTGACAAACAAAAAATTTTTGACACAAATCAATATATTATGCCACCAAACCGGATAGCCTCTCTGGGCCTGCTTGTCTTGTGAACAGGTTTTTGAATTTTTCCTTAGGAGATCATTATGTCGAAATTCAAGTCCGCCGCCGTGCTTGCCCTCTGTGTTGTTCTGACGCCAGCTTTCGCGCAATCGCTGGGTGAAAAACAGAGGCGTGCTGACATAGAAAAATCATTGAATCGAAAAATGGAATCTGTCACTATGGCGTGTGGCCCCATGAAATTCCAGTTCGACTGGAGCACGTTCCAGGACGTGAAGGACATGGAAATCAATTTTTGCATGCACAACGGGCTGAACACCGTCGAAAACATCTGCTTGAGAACGAAAGCCGGCAAAGAAGCCGTGCAAAGCAAGATCAAGACCATTACCTGCAAGGTGTCTGTGCCCCGGACATTCTCCCTGAAAAACGGCGAATTCGTCTATGGTTTTGATCCCGCCAACGCCGATGGAGGAAACTGGTCCTACGACCAAAAGCCATTGGAGAAATTTCTGATGGATAATCTTTGATCTTCCGGGCGTGAACCGAGGGACGGATAAAAATTCACTTGATATCCGGAGACTGCTTCCGGGTACCGCATCCGAGGCGACCGCCCTCCTCTCTCACACGGCATCGCGTGCAGCCTCAAGGCCACTGGACGCATGGGTGGTAGCCGTGCGAACCCCGTCGATTGGACGCCAACACAAATTCGAATGGTTCTTGTTGGGCGAATGCCCGCTCAATCAATCACCCGCCGCAGCAGCGCACGGTCTGGTTGATGGCCCCAAACAGCGGCTGACCGCTTGGCCCTTTCATGTCGATGCGGATGGTATCGCCAAAGCGCATGTAGCCGGTTTGGGGCGCGCCGTTTTGCATGGTTTCGATGGCGCGTTTGTCGGCGATGCAGCCGTAGCCCTTGGGCCATTGGCGTTGGCCGTCGCGCTCGGCAGCGGGGTTGGCGATGCTGCCGCTGCCGATGATGGCGCCGGCGCGCAGGCGGCGGGTACGGGCAGCTTGGGCGATCAATTGGCCGAAACCCAGGCGCATGTCGGGACCGGCGTCGCACAGGCCGACTTTGCGGCCATTCCAGGCGATTTGCAGGGTGAGGTGGGCGCGGCCTTCTTGCCAGGCGGCGCCCAGTTCGTCGGGCGTGACGGCCACTGGGCTGAAGGCGGCGCAGGGTTTGCCTTGAAACTGGTCGCCGCCAGTCAATAGCGCGCGCAGGCTGGCGCTGTTGACCAGCATCAGCAGGCGCACCGCGTCCAGCCCCTGTTCGGGTGTGGCGGCCAGGGGCACGTCGCCGGTGATGGCGGCCAGGCCGGCCCCGAAGTCGATGCCGAACGCCTCGTCGGCCACCAGAATGTCGTCGCAGGCCCCGAGCAGGTCGTCGCTGCCGCCCTGGCGCATGGGCGGTTCGGCGCGGCAGTCGTCCAGCAGGCCGGTTTGTCCGGCGGCGCGGGCCTGCTCGACCTGGCTCTGGTAGGCCGCGCCTTCGGCCCACTGGCAAGCGCGCGGCAGCGGCGCCATGCACTGCGCGGGCTCGAACGGAAAGGGGTGGCGCGCCTTGCCGCTGTTGAGGTCCTGGTACAGGTCCTGCAACTGCGGGGCGATGAAGTTCCAGTCGTCCAGCGCCTGCTGCAGACGGCTGGCGATGCCGGTCGCATAATGGGCCATCGTCAGGTCGCTCGATACGACCAGCAGTTGCCCGTCGCGCGAACCGTCTTTATAGGTTGCCAGTTTCATGAATATCTTGGCTGTGAATGTCATCCGCCGGCCAGCGCCGCGGCCCGGCAGCGCCTGCGCGGACAGGCTGCGAAAGCGGGTCATTCTATGACCGCCGGCGGGCGCAGGCGCTGGCCGTGGCTGATGGCCGCGGCGGTGTTGGCGCATGGCGGTTTGCTGGCGGGCGCAACCGAAGCCTTTCCGCCCAGCGCCGATGCCCCAACCGCGCCCAGCTCGGCGCAGCCAGCGCCGGTGCGCGTGCCGGATTCAGCCACCCTGGACTACCAGGTGTCGGGCAAGGTGCGCGGCCTGAGTTATGGGGCCGACGCGCAACTGCAATGGCGCCGCGAGGGCGGGCGCTACGAGGCCGTGTGGTCGATCGGCCTGCCGCTGCTGGGCACGCGCACGCAGCGCAGCGAAGGCAGGCTTACCGCCGCCGGTCTGGCGCCCGAGCGGTATGTCGAGCGATTCCGCGGCGAACTGGCCGCGCATTTCGACGCCGAGAACAGGCGCATCCGCTTCGACTCCAAGCGGCCCGATGCCACGCTGGAAAGCGGCGCGCAAGACCGCCTGAGCATCACGCTGCAACTGGCCTCGCTGCTGGCCGCCGCGCCCGAACGCTACCCGCCGGGCGCGCGAATCACGCTCCAGGTCGCGGGCGTGCGCGTTGCAGAGCCTTGGACGTGGGACGTGCTGCCCGACGCCACCCTCACCGTGGCAGGACGCGAAATACCCTGCGCGCGCCTGCTGCGCCAGCCCCGCGAAGGCAATGACCTGCGCGTCGAGCTGTGGCTGGCGCGCACGCTGGACTACCTGCCTGCGCGGCTGAACCTGACGCAGGCCAACGGCGATGTGGCAAACCAGCAACTGCGCTCCTTCGATGAAACGCCAGCGAGCCAGTAACCGCTGTCCCAACCGTGTGCAAAGAGCCCCGCAGACCCTTATGATGGCCGGCATGGCCGTCTTGAATCTTCATCGCACGTTCTTATCTAAGAGCCTGTTTACGATCTCAGCGGGCCCGCGCAGACACCTTTTCGGGATGGGATGCAAGGCGCAAACCGCAGCCATAGCCCCGCTA
>WRJY01000096.1 GCA_009778355.1 Desulfovibrionaceae bacterium
GCCATGCCGGCCCGCGGCCTGCTCCAACAATTGCTCCATCTCCCCGCGCGAAGCCACGTCGCCCGGCCGGCGCGGGCGGCGCAGCAGCAACGCCAGCAGCAACAACAGGTTGAGCAGCGCAAGACCCAAAGCCAGCCAGGCCGGTAATGCGGATTCAGTCATGTTGGGAGGGCCTCGGCCTTGCAGGCCACCTTGGAAAAAATGGCAGCCAAGCGTGTGGCGTTCATGCGGCGAGTGTAGCCGCGGCCCCTCGATGTCCACGGCAACGATCGCGCCCATGGACACGGGGCCCGGTCAACGTCAGGCTGGCACGGCAGTTGGCTGGCACGGCGGAACCCGCCGTTTCGGTTTATCCTGCTTTGCCGGCGATCGCGGCGATCACACCGGCCTGACTTTCTGGAAACGAGTGTGGCAACCAGCTATTTGACGGAGTTCATCGGATTGGCTGCGGTCCATTTCCTCGCCGTGGTTTCGCCGGGGCCGGATTTCGCGGTCATCGTCAGCCAGAGCGTGCGCAATGGCCGCCGGACGGGTTTGTTCACCGCCCTGGGCATCGGCTGCAGTATCTCGGTGCATGTCGCCTACACCTTGCTGGGCATGGGCGCGCTGATGCACGCCTCTGATACCTGGGCGCTGGCCGCGCGGGTGCTGGGCGGCGCCTATCTGCTTTACCTGGCCATTCATTTGCTGCGCGCCAAGCCGGCATCGCCGCAAACGGATACGTCCGTGAGCGCGGTTGCTCAAACGCCGCCTTCCGCCGGGAAAGCCTTCACAACCGGTTTTCTCACCAACGCCACCAACCCCAAGGCCACGCTGTTTTTCCTGGCCATTTTCACCACGCTGGTCAGTAGCAACACCCCTTTACCTGTGCAGGCGCTTTATGGCGCGTGGATGTGCGCAGCCACCGCCGGCTGGTTTGCCTTGGTGAGTCTGCTGTTTTCCCAGGCGCGGGTGCGAGCGGGCTTCGTTCGCATCGGCCACTGGTTCGAACGCTTGATGGGCGTGATTCTGGCGGTATTCGCCGCGCGCCTGCTGCTGTCGTCCAAGAGCCTGCTGGCGGTACTCGAAACGATGGGGAGATAGCCAGATGGCCCGGCCCGTGCATGGGCCATGCGTTTTCAGGTTCAGGTTCGCTCGCCGTAAAGCCAGGGCAAGTCCAGCAGGCGCGCGCCCAGCAGGCGGATGGCGGCATCGCGCCCCGCGCGCACCAGGCCGGCGGCGTGAAACAAGTGGCCGCTGCGGGTGGACTGCGCCTGCACGCGCGCCACGCGCTGCCAACGCGCCTGGGCGTAGCGCAGCAGGCGGATGGGCACGTCCACCACGTCCATGACCAGCGCGCGGGCCAGTTCGGCGGCATCCTCGATCGCCATGCCCGCGCCTTGGGTCAGGTAGGGGCGCATGGGGTGGGCGGCGTCGCCCAGCAGCGCCACGCAGCCACGCGCCAGTTGATCGGCGCTGCGCACGGGCGCGCGGTCGGCCAGCGGCCACAGGCGCCAGGCGTGTTCGTTGACGGTGGCCGCGGGCGCGGCGTCCAGCAAATCGCGCAGCGGCGCGCACACCGCGCCGGCGGCTTGCCGCAGAGCGGCGGCGTTGGCGTCGTGGTTCCAGGTTTGCATGTCCCCGGGCGGCTGGCCGCGCGCGATGGCAGCCACGCTCATCCATTGGCCGCCGCGCACCGGGTACTGCGCCACGTGCAGGCGCGGGCCCAGCCAGACGGTGATTTGCGCGCCGCGCAGCGCCGCGGGCAGCGCCGGCTGGTTCAGCATGGCGCGGTAGGCCAGGAGGCCGGTCAGGCGCGGCGCTTGGTCGCCCAGCAGTTGCTGACGCACGCGGCCCCATGCGCCGTCGGCGCCCAGCAGCGCGTCGCCTTCGATCTGCTTGCCAGCGGTGGTGGTCAGGGTGACGGCCTTGCCGTCGTCGTGGAAACGGTCCATGCCGTGCGCCAGATTGATGTGCACTTCGGCTTGGCTCATCACCGCCGCGCACAGCAGGCGGTGCAGATCGGCGCGGTGGATGGTGGCATGGGGCGCGCCGTAGCGGTCGAACGCCTCGCGCCCCAGCGGCAGCACGCCCAGCTCGGCGCCGCTGACGGCGTCGCGTATCTGCAAACGTTCGGGGAAAGACGCCGCGGCCGCCAGTTCGCGCTCCAGCCCCCAGCCGCACAGGATGCGGGTCGCGTTGGGGCCCAGTTGAATGCCTGCGCTGACCTCGCCGAATGCCGGCGCGCGCTCGAACAGCCGCGCCTGCACGCCGGCGCGCGACACGGCCAGCGCCGCCGCCAACCCGCCAATGCCGCCGCCGACGATCAGCAATTGCGGCGCCGTGCTCATGAGACCAATGGCATTCCCGTGCAAGCGCAGGGCGGTTTTTTACTTCTTCCTGGGCGCTGCCGGGCGCGCCGCCGCCCCGGCCTGCATGTCCCTGGCGATCTGGTCGAGCGGCTTGACGCCGCCGCAGTCGCTGCCGATGAATTTCATCTGCGACTCGATTGCCATCACGTGTTTGGCGCCTGCTTCGGTGGTCACGGTTTCGGCCTTGGTGGTGATCTGATCGCCGTTGACCACGCTCTCGCCCTTGCTGACGATGGTGCTGGCGCCCTGTTTGCAGGTGACTTCAAAGGTGGTGCGGTCGCCGCTGCGGTTGACCTTGGGCTCGGCGCAGTCGGCGCCCCTCGGACGCTGCGGCATGGCGGCCTTCTGGTTCTTGGCCATTTCGGCGCTGACGCAGATGCGATCGACCGACGGGTCATCGCTCTGCGGGCCCATCGCGGCCTCCATTTGCTTGCGCTGCTCGGGCGGCATGTTGGCCATGGACTGACGCATCTGCCGCCGCGCGGCCTGCATCTGCGGCAGCACGTCCTGGCCGTCAACCGTCATTTTGAGCAGGCGCGTTTCCCACAGGCCGGGTTTCTGGTCGCCGGCGCCTTCGGCATGGACGGCGCCAGCGGCCAGCGCGGCGCACAGGGCGATGAGAGCGGTTTTCATGATCGTTCTTCCGGCGAAAAAGAAGGGGAAAGCAATGCTACGCGATGCGGCGCATCAACCATCGAGGAGCGAGAGAGGCCGCGGAGCAGGCCAAGCCAGAGCGCCCTTGCAGGGAGAGGCGCAACAGCGCGCAGCGCGTGGAGACTGGGGGTGATTCATCTCAGGCGAGTTTTTCGTCGGCCTTCCGGCCCTTGTGATAGACCTCGTACACCAGCACCGGCACGCCCAGATCGCCCAGGTGCTGGGCAATCAGCGGCTTGACATCGGCCCAGTCCAGCCCGCCCACGCCAGTGGCCAGGCGCGGCAGCGCCAGGCTCTTGATGTCTTGCTCGCGCACCAGCCGCACCAGCTCGCGCAGCGCGTGGTGCACGTCTTCCAGCCGCGCCTTGACGGGCCGCGCCGCCTTGCCCTGGCCCTGCATCCCCTGAGTCAGCAGGTTGACGATGCCGCGCGCGCTGCCGTCCTCGTTCACGCCGCTCCAGGCCCAGACCTCGCCGGCCTTGGGTTCCCTGGAGCGCATGGCGTGGCGGTAGTCGCGCACCATGGACGGAAAGCGTTCGCGCAGCGCCAGCGCCAGGCCGGAATCGAACGGGTCGTGCGTGGCAATGCCGTGCGCGATCACCTGCGCGTCGCTGAGCAGAATGTCGCCTTCGACTTCACGGATCATGAGAACTCTCCTGTTGCAACAGCGCCCATTCTCGCCCAGAAAACCGGCGTCGAACGACAATCCAACCTAGAAACGGCAGTTGACCGCTTGCTACCTTCACGAGAACCGCATGGGAATTGACATCCATAGCTTCGACAACGTTCACCTCTTGGGTGGCAGCGCTACGCACTCGCCAGCACCGCGCCCGCCGCGCCATGCGGCGTTGCTCGTTCTTGCGGGCGCGAGCCCGCTGCGTCCTCTCCCTTGCAGGGCGCGGCCCAGCCAGAGGCTGGGCCTGTTCGCGCTGTCCAAAGGCGCGCAGGCGCCTTTGGAGCCGCAGC
>WRJY01000097.1 GCA_009778355.1 Desulfovibrionaceae bacterium
AAGGTGTCTGCCCGAAGGGTTGGGCCGAAATCGGGCGATTTGGCGACCAAGCCGCTTGCATGGGCACATGCCCATGCGGCGCGCCTTGGTCGCCAACTCATCCCGATTGCGGCCCAACGCGGGCCCGCTGAGATCATAAACAGGCTCTTACTCCCCCGCCAAAAAATCCGCCGCCCGTTCCCCGATCATGATGGCGGGGGCGTTGGTGTTGCCGCCGATGGGCGCGGGGATGACGGAGGCGTCGGCCACGCGCAGTTTGGCGATGCCGCGCACGCGCAGTTGCGGATCGACCACCGCGCCGGCGTCGCTGCCCATGCGGCAGGTGCCCATGGGGTGGTAGATGGTGTCGGCGTGTTCGGCGATGGCTTGGCGCAATTGGGCGTCGGTTTGTTCGGGGCTGGTGTACAGCTCGCGCCCGCCCGCCTCGGCCAGCGCGGGGGCGTCCAAGATGCGCCGCGCCAGCCGCGCGCCTTGCAGCAGCCGCTCCAGGTCACGCGGCGCGCTCAGAAAGCGCGGGTCGATCACCGGCGGCACGCGCGCGTCGCTGCCGGCCAGCGTGACAGCGCCGCGGCTTTCGGGCCGCAGCACGCACACATGCAGCGCGTATCCGTGCGCCCAATGCCAGTGGCGGCCATGCGCATCGACCAGCGCGGCGCAAAAGTGCAATTGCAGGTCGGGCCGGTCTTGCGCCGGGCCGGTTTTGATGAAGCCGCCCGCCTCGGCAACGTTGCTTGTCAGCAGGCCGCGCCCGCTGCGGCGGTAGGGCGCGATGGCGGCGGTCAGCCGCGCCAGGCCGCGCGGCGTCCAGCCGATCGGGTCGGCGCTGGACACGCGCTTGTTGAACGTGAAGTCGATATGGTCGGCCAGGTTGCGCCCGACTTCCGGCGCGTCCTGGCGCACCGCGATGCCCAGCGCGGCCAGCGCCGCCGCCGGGCCGATGCCCGAGCACATCAGCAACTGCGGCGTGCCGAATGCGCCGGCGGCCAGAATCACTTCGGCGCGCGCCTCGATTTTTTCCGGCGCACCCTGCCCGCCGCGCGTCAGTTCGACGCCGCTGGCCCGCGCGCCGTCGAACGTTACGCGCAACACCTGGGCGCTGGTGATGAGGTGCAGGTTCGGCGGCGGCTCGCTCAGGTAAGCGCGCGCGGCGCTGCACCGGCGCCCGTTGCGCTGCGTGACCTGGTAAAAGCCCACGCCCTCCTGCCGCGGCCCGTTGAAATCGTCGTTGGCGCTGAAGCCGGCCTCGATGGCCGCCTGCACGAAGCGGATTGAAAACGGATTGCGAAAGCGCAGATCGCTCACCGCCAGCGGCCCGTCCGCGCCGTGCCAGGCGCTGGCGCCGCGCTCGTTGTTTTCGGCGCGCACAAAGTACGGCAGCACGTCGGCCCAGGCCCAACCGGTGCAGCCCAGCCGCGCCCAGTCGTCGTAATCGAGCGGATGGCCGCGCGTGTAGATCATGGCGTTGATGGCGCTGCTGCCGCCCACGCCGCGCCCGCGCGGCTGGTAGCCCCGGCGGCCCGCCAAAGCCGGCTGCGGCGCGGTCAAGTAACCGTAGTTGTACGCGCCGCCAAACGGCACCAGCGCCCCAATGCCCAGCGGTATGTTGACCCGCGGACTGCGCGCCGTGGTGGCCGGCCCGGCCTCGATCAGGGCGATGGCCGCGCCCGGATCGCGCCGCGCCAGCCGCCCTGCCAGCGCGCAACCGCCCGATCCGCCGCCGACAATGACGTAGTCGTATGGCATCGCTTATCTCCGTTATCTCTGTTTTGGGTTGGTATTTCGCGCATACTACCTTTTCAACGTCCAAACTCAAGTCCGCCGCCATGCCGCCAGAGTCCGACCCGCCCCGCGATGCCGACCTCAACGCCCTGCTGCACGCCCAGCGCCAAGCCTGGCTGCGCGAGCCGTACCCGCAGTGGGAAGCCCGCGCCGGGCACCTGAAGGCGCTGCGCGCGCTGCTGCTCACCCATGGCGACGCGCTGGCCGAGGCCATCAATGCCGACTTCGGGCAGCGCGCCAAGGCCGAAACGCTGCTGTGCGAACTGGTGCTGGCGCGCCAGGAAATCAACGCCGCGCTGCGCCACGGCCCGCGCTGGATCAAGCCGCGGCGCCGCAGCGCCGGCAAGTGGCTGCTGCCCGGGCGCGCGCGCGTGGTGCCGCAGCCGCTGGGCGTGGTTGGCATCGTCGCGCCGTGGAACTACCCGGTACAACTGGCCGCCGGGCCGCTGATCTGCGCGCTGGCCGCGGGCAACCGCGCGATGATCAAAATGCCCGAACTGACGCCGCGCACCAGCGCCCTGTTCGCGCAACTGATCGGCCAGACCTTTGCGCCCGACCACGTGGCCGTGGTCAATGGCGACGCCTCGATGGGCGCGGCCTTCACCGCGCTGGCGTTCGACCACCTGCTGTTCACCGGTTCCACGCGCGTCGGCCATGCCGTGATGCGCGCCGCCGCCGCCAACCTCACGCCCGTCACGCTGGAACTCGGCGGCAAATCGCCCGCCATCATCGCGCCCGACATGCGCGGCGCGCGCTTTGACCATGCCGTCGACAGCCTGCTCACCGGCAAAACCCTCAACGCCGGCCAGACCTGCATCGCGCCCGATTACGTGCTGCTGCCGCGCGGCCTGGAAGACGCTTTCATCGCCCGCGCCCGCCAGCGCGTGGCGCGGCTTTACCCCGATTTCGCCCAAAACCGCGACTACACCTCGATCATCTCGGCGCAGCATTTCGCGCGGCTGCAAGAACTGGCCCGCCAGGCGCAGGCCGCTGGCGCGCAACTGCATCCGCTAGTGGACATCGACCCAAACGATCCGGCGCTGGCCGCGCAACGGCGCTTCGTGCCCGCCGCCGTCACCAACGCCCCGGCTGACTGCGCGCTGATGCAGGAAGAAATCTTCGGCCCCCTGCTGCCCCTGGCGCCCTACGACACGCTCGACGACGCGCTGCGCCACATCAACGTCCGCCCCCGGCCCCTGGCGCTGTACCTGTACACGGGCGACAAGTCCACCATCGACCGCGTCACCCGCGAAACCGTGGCCGGCGGCATGACCATCAACGACACCCTGCTGCACAACGCCGCCGAAGGGCTGCCCTTTGGCGGCGTCGGCGCCAGCGGCATGGGCGCCTACCACGGCCACGACGGCTTTTTGACCTTCTCGCAACTCAAGCCGGTATTCCAGCAAAGCCGCCTCAACGCCCGCAACTGGGTCGCGCCGCCCTACGGCAGCCGGTTCGAGCGCGTAATCCGCATGATGCTGCGCTGGTGAACGTTTGGCGAGCGCCCGCGCGTTCGGCTATGCTGCCAGCTTTGCAGCGTATGAATCACCACCGCTCCACTCAACCCAAGGAGACACCCGCATGACCATTCTCGTTGCCTACGTCCCTCGCCCTGAAGGCCGGGCCGCACTGGACAAAGGCGTGGAAATCGCCACCCGCCGCAATGAACGCCTGGTGGTCGTCAACGCCGGCCCCGGCGGACGCCAGGAAGACCCGAGCGTCCTCAACGGCTACGAGGCCGAGCGCGTCGAGGAAAGCCTCAAGACCTTGTCCATCCCGGCAGAGTTCAAGCAGTTCGTGCGCGGCAACAGCGCGGTCGATGAAATCGAGGAAATGGTCGAGCAATTGCAGGTATCGCTGCTCGTCATCGGCCTGCGCAGGCGCTCGCCCGTCGGCAAACTGCTGCTGGGCAGCATGGCGCAAGACATCCTGCTCAGCGTGCCCTGCCCGGTGCTGGCGGTGAAGGCATAGGGGTTGCCTTTTGCTGGAACTGACCTTGCCCTCGATTTCCGCACCCCATAGCCAAGGCCATTACTGACTGACGGGATAGATTGCAGCTCTATATCCGGCCTTGGTGCAGCATGTCTTGGCGCTGCTGGCCCCGATGAAATCTGCTGACCCGCTCCTCATTCCTACGACGAACTCCAAGTTCGGGTTGGGGTTCAGGTTTGGCGAGTCCCGGTCTG
The DNA here is from genome assembly GCA_009778355.1 of Desulfovibrionaceae bacterium. Lineage (GTDB taxonomy): Bacteria > Pseudomonadota > Gammaproteobacteria > Burkholderiales > Burkholderiaceae_C > Ottowia. The sequence goes on from WRJY01000097.1 coordinate 3,966, forward strand.
ACCTGTCTTTGTCATCACAGTCGTT
>WRJY01000098.1 GCA_009778355.1 Desulfovibrionaceae bacterium
ACCCCAATGGTGAGGTCGAGCGAAGTCAAAAACTTCTGCATTCATGAGAGGTTACGAAGGTAAAGCAGCGGTCAACTGCCGTTTTTAGGTTTACGGCAAGGCGTGATTTTGAGGCCAATTCCCCGCGCGGCCAGCCGGGCCTAAGCCGGGCGATCCGGCGCCGTGGCGCGATGCCCGCCGTCGTATATCCAGCGCCGCGACCACGGCAGGCTGGCGGCGGCGGCGCCGGCGCGGCGGCACAGTACTTGGAACAGGGCTATTTCGTCGTGCTCGAAAGCCCACTGGCTGCCGACCAGGTACATGCGCCAGATGCGCCAGGATTTGCCGGCCACCATTGATTTCAGGCGTTCGGCCCTGGTCTCGAAGGCGTCGCTCCAGCATTGCAGGGTGCGCGCGTAGTGACGGCGCAGGTTCTCGATGTCGAACGGCTCCAGTCCGCCTTCCTGCATGGCGGTGAGCACGGTGCCGATGTGCGGCAGCTCGCCCTGCGGAAAAACGTATTGGTCGATGAAGCGGCCGCCGCCGTGGCTGGTTTCGCCGTTGTCGGCGTCGGTGGAGGTGATGCCGTGGTTCATTGCCCAGCCGCCGGGCGCCAGCAAGTTGCGGATGATGCGAAAGTAGGCGTTCAGATTCTTCAGGCCGACGTGCTCGAACATGCCGACGCTGGTGATGCGGTCGAACGGGCCCTTGACATCGCGGTAGTCCTGCAAGCGAATGTCGATGCGGTCTTGCAACCCGGCGGCGCGCACGCGCTCGCTGGCCAGGTCGAACTGGTTTTGCGACAGCGTGATGCCGACGCACCGGGCGCCGAATTGCTGCGCCGCGCGCAATGCCAGCGCGCCCCAGCCGCAACCGATGTCGAGCAGGCTCTGGCCGGGCTGCAACCGGATCTTGGTCAGAATGTGGTCGATCTTCTTCGTCTGCGCCTGGGCCAGCGTCTCGTCGCCTTGCTCGAAGTAGGCGCACGAATACACCATCGCCGGGTCCAGCCACTCGGCGTAGAAAGCGTTGGAAACGTCGTAGTGGTACTGAATGGCCTGGCGGTCGGTGGCGCGGGTGTGGCTGACGGCGCTGGCCACCTTGTGCGCGATGCGCTGCATCCAGCCGGGCTGGCCATCGCCGGCGTCGCCGGCTTCGGCCAGCCGGTGGGCCACGTCCATGATGTCGCTTGCCGTGCCGGTAACGTCGATGTGGCCCTCGACGTAGGCGCGCCCCAGGTTGTCCAGCGAAGGCGCCAGCAGCGCGGCGGCGCCGGCGGCGTCGCGCACATCGACGATCACGCGCGGATCGGCATCGGACTGGCTCAGGCGCAGACCGCCGCCGCCGCTCCAGCGCACCAGCAGGGGCGCATCCAGGCGCTGGCGCAGCCGCTCGGCCCAAGGCGCCAGAATGGCATCGAGCGGGGATGTGACGGAAGATCGCATGGAAGACAAAGTTCCTTGCATCGACGAATATTCTGCCAACTTACCACGTTTGTGCGACATTTGCAGCGCGGCCATGCTCTACAGTCTGCCTGGCCGCCCGATCGACGGCCCCCATTGCCTTGCTGACCATGAATTTCCGGCGCTTCCCATTCTGGCCGATTGCTATTCTTTCAGTAGCAATTGGCGCAATATCGGCCAACGCAAGCGCCCAAGACGATGCCAAGTCCGAAGTCCGCACCGGGCAGGTGCGCGCCACCTTGCTGGCCCATGCGCCGCATGGCGTGCCGGTGGGTTTGCCGCCCGAAGCCGCCGAGGGCCAGCCGGTCTGGGTGGGGCTGCAAATCGAACACGCGCCCGGCTGGCACACCTACTGGAAGAACCCCGGCGATTCGGGCCTGCCCACCGAACTGCATTGGACGCTGCCGCCCGGCGTGATGGCGGGCGACATCGCCTGGCCGCTGCCGCAGGAAATCCGCATTGGCCGCCTGGTCAATTACGGCTACGAGGGCACGGCGCTGCTGGCCGCGCCGCTGATCGTCACGCCCGGCTACCGGCCCCCGCCGCTGGCCGATGCGCTGGAGGTCAAGCTCAAGGCCAGTTGGCTGGTCTGCCGGCAGGAGTGCATTCCGCAGGAAGGCGAGTTCAGCCTGAAGCTGCCGCTGCGCGGCTCCACCGCGCTGAACGCCGCCGCTTTCGATGCCGCGCTGCGCGCGCAGCCCGCGCCCGTGCAAGGCGCGCACCAGGCCGAGGTACAGGACGGCGGCCAGCGCCTGACCGTGCGCGTGGCCGGCCTGCCCGCCAGCGCGCGCGGGCAAACGTTGCAACTGTTTGCCGAAACGCCGGGCATCGTCGCCGCCGCCAGCCTGGCCGGGCCGGGCGAGGCGCTCGGCCCCAAGACCTGGAGCCAGCGTTGGGACGGCGAGGTCTGGCTCGCCGATTTGCCCGTCGCGCCCGAGCGCGCCGAAAGCCCTGCGGCCTTGCCGCTGGTGTTGGCGGCGGGCGCGCAAGGCTGGCGCGCCGAAGCGCCGGTGGCGGGCGGCTGGCCAGCGCCGGCGCCAGCGCTGGCCGCGCTACCCACGCTGGAAAATGCGCTCAAGAACAACGCCGCCGCGGCGCCCGCGCCAATCACCGCCGCGCCCACTGGCGCGTTTGCGCTGGCGCTGCTTGGTGCGCTGCTCGGCGGCATGGTGCTGAACCTGATGCCCTGCGTGTTCCCGGTGCTTGCCATCAAGGTGCTGGGGTTTGCCCGGCACGCCGACGACCGCCGCGCGCACCGCGCCAGCGGCTTGGCCTACAGCGCCGGCGTGGCGCTGTCGTTCTTGGCGCTGGGCGCGCTGATGCTGGCCCTGCGCGCCGCCGGCGAGGCGGTGGGCTGGGGGTTTCAATTGCAATCGCCGTCGGTGGTGGCGGCGCTGGCGGTGCTGTTTGCCGTCATCGGGCTGAACCTGGCGGGCGTGTTCGAGTTTGGCCGCCTGCTGCCCAGTGGCATCGCCACGCTGGAAGCGCGTCATCCGGTGGTCAACGCTTTTTTGTCCGGCGTGCTGGCGGTGGCCGTGGCTTCGCCTTGCACCGCGCCATACATGGGCGCTTCGCTGGGGCTGACCGTGAGTCTGCCAGCGGCGCAGGCGCTGCTGGTGTTCGCAGCCATCGGGGTTGGCATGGCGCTGCCCTATCTGGCGGCAAGCTGGTGGCCGGCGGTGGCGCGGCTGCTGCCGCGCCCCGGCGCGTGGATGGACGTGCTGCGGCACTTGCTGGCTTTCCCGATGTTCGGCACCGTGGCCTGGCTGCTGTGGGTGCTGGGCCAGCAAAGCGGCATCGACGGCGCGGCGGCGCTGCTGGCGTTGCTGGTGGCGCTGGCGCTGCTGCTGTGGACGCTGGGGTTGCCTGGCCGCTTGCGCCTGGGGCTGGGCGCGGTGGCGCTGGCGCTGGCCGCCGGCCTGCTGGCGCTGATCGGCCCGCTGGTGACCCGCCCGCTGCCCGCGGCGGCGGATGCGCCGCTGTCTGGCGATGCGGCAGCGGCCCGCTGGCAGCCCTGGTCAACTGAGCGCGTGCAAGCCGCGTTGGCGGGCGGCCAGCCGGTGTTCGTCGATTTCACCGCCGCCTGGTGCGTGACCTGCCAGTACAACAAAAAGACCACGCTGGCCAACGCCGAGGTGCTGGCCGCGCTGGACGCCGCGCGGGTGCGAACTTTCCGCGCCGACTGGACGCGGCGCGACGCCGCCATTACCGCCGAGTTGCAAAAACTGGGCCGCAGCGGCGTGCCGGTGTACCTGCTGCAAGCCCCCGGCCAGCCGCCCGTGGTGCTGAGCGAAATCCTCAGTGTGGGCGATGTGATGACGGCGCTGGGGCGGTTGTAGGGTTTGGCGCGGGCCGGCCCCGATGCCGCTCGACCAATGGGGTAGAGTACGCCCTTCCGGAAGGCCGAGCTTTCCGGAAAGAGCGTCGCGGTTGCCGACCCCGGAGTTTTCTCCGGGCAAGGCACTAAGAGGGAATCCGGTAACAGGCTGCCAAGTCTGGAATCCGGGGCTGCCCCCGCAACTGTGATCGGCCAGGTGCGCGCCCATCCGAGCCA
>WRJY01000099.1 GCA_009778355.1 Desulfovibrionaceae bacterium
GGCGTATCCGGTAGTGACGCCGTGGCCCCCATCCCAACCTTCCCCCAGAGGGGGAAGGAGCCGAACACCCTGATCCCTTTCGCGACAGCCCCCGCCGGGGGAGGCGGTTTCTGAGGGTGAAGCCGCGTCAACCGGCGTCAAACCGGCCCGACTTGCCGCCGCGCTTGTGCAGCAGGCGCACGCCGGTCATTACCATGCCCCGGTCGGCGGCCTTGCACATGTCGTAGATGGTCAGCAGGGTGGTTTGCACGGCGGTCAGCGCCTCCATTTCGACGCCGGTGGGGCCGGTGGTTTCGACGGTGGCGGTGCAGGCCACGGCGCTTGCGCCGCCTGTCTCGCTGGCGCTGAGGGGTTGCAACTCGATGGCCACGCGCGACAGCGCCAGCGGGTGGCACAGCGGAATCAGCTCGCTGGTCTTTTTGGCCGCCATGATGCCGGCGACGCGGGCAATGCCCAGCACGTCGCCTTTTTTCACCGTGCCGGACTGGATCAGCGCCAGCGTGGCGGGCTGCATCTCGATGCGGCCGGTGGCAACGGCGACGCGGTGCGTGGCCGGTTTGCCGCCCACGTCCACCATGTGGGCCTGGCCCTGGGCGTCGAAGTGGGTCAGGGGCGAGGGGGGCGATGCGGGCGTGGTCATGGCGGGGCGGCGCGGCGGCGTCACAAATATGCAGGCATCATATAGATCGTCGTGCACTACGATTACGCCCGATGACCCGAAAACCCCAACTGTTCGCGCGCCAGGCGCTGGCCGCCCTGGTGTGCATGAGCCTGGCCTGGCCCGCCGGCTGGGCGCAGGCGCAAACTGCCGCGCCGCCCGCCGAACCGGCGGCGCCCGGCCTGCCGTCGCTGGGCGATGCCGGCGACATGACCACGCTGCAAGAGCGCAAGCTGGGCGATCTGATCGCGCGCGAGCTGTACCGCGACCCCGACTACCTGGACGATCCCATCCTCGGCGAATACGTTGACGGCATCTGGTCCGCGCTGCTTGCGGGCGCGCGCACGCGCGGCGAAATCACCCCCGAGTTGCAAGAGCGCTTTGCCTGGCGGGTGCTGTTTGGGCGCGACGCCACCATCAACGCCTTCTCGCTGCCCGGCGGCTACTTCGGCCTGCACACCGGGCTGGTGGGCGCGGTGGCCTCGCGCGACGAACTGGCCTCGGTGCTGGCGCACGAGATGACGCACGTCGCCCAGCGCCACATCGCCCGCATGTTGGGCAAGCAGGACCGGCAAACGCCGCTGCTGCTGGCCGCCATGGTGGTGGGCCTGGTCGCCGCGTCGAAGAACCCCGATGCCGGCAGCGCGCTCATCATGGGCGGGCAGGCGGCGGTGATCCAGCAGCAACTGAACTTTTCGCGCGACATGGAGCGCGAGGCCGACCGCATCGGCTACGGCATCATGACCCAGGCCGGTTTTGCGCCCGAGGGCTTTGTCAGCATGTTCGAAAAACTGCAAAACGCCGCGCGCATCAACGACAACGGCGACTGGCCCTACCTGCGCAGCCACCCGCTCACCACCCAACGCATCGCCGACATGCAGCAGCGCCAGCAAAACCTGCCGCGCCACGCCGCGCCCGCGCCCGACCTGGAGGCGCTGCTGCTGGCCGCCCGCGCCCGCGTGCTTGGCCGCCCCGGCGTGGACGTGCTGCGCGCCTGGGCCGGCGAGCCTGACCAGAGCGGCTTCGCCCAGCAGCCGCTGGCGCGCCGCGCCAGCGCGCTCTATGCCGCCGCCCTGGCCCATGCCGAGTTGCGCGATCTGCCGCGCGCCCAAACGCAGGCCGCGCAACTGGCGCAGGCCGTGGCCGGCGATGCGCGCGCCGCCCGCCAGGCCCGCCTGCTGCAAGCCGAACTGGCCCTGCGCGCCGGCCAGAGCGCGCGCGCGCTCGAACTGCTGCCGCCGCCCGCGCGTTCGCCTGGCGCCGCCCCGCAGGCCGGACGCGCCGTGCTGCTGCTGCGCGCGCAGGCGCAGATTCGCGGCGGCCAGGCGGCCGATGCCGCGTCGGCGCTGCAACCCTGGCTCAGCGACCACCCGCGCGACGCCACCGCCTGGCAGGTTCTGGCGCAGGCCTGGGCCGCCCAGGGGCAAACGCTGCGCCAATTGCGCGCCGAGGGCGAGGTGCAGATGGCGCACATGGACTACGCCGGCGCGGTGGACCGCTGGCGCGCCGCGCAGGACTTTTCGCGCCAGCAGCGCGGCGGCAACGCCGACCTCATCGAAGCCAGCATCGTCGATGCCCGCCTGCGCGAAGGCCGCGAACTGCTGCGTCAGCAGCAAGAGGACGAGAAGAAGCTGAAGTAGGGCCAGGCCCTGAGCCCGCCAGCGCCGCGCTCGACGCGCCATGCGGCGTTGCTCCCCTTGCAGGGCGCATTCAACTGCCGTTTTTATTCCAGGGCCGGGGTGTCGGCATAGAAGCTGACGTTGAGCTGCGTCCTCGTTATCGCGTAGTGCGCAAAGCGGTGAAACAGGTCGTGGTCCACGGCGCCGGGCTCTTGCCAGAAGCGTGCCAGCGGCCCGCAATGCACCATGCCCGGCACGGCATAAAAACATTCGCCCAGCGCGCACACCGGCACGCCGTGATGCAAGGCTTGCAGGCCGGTCGTGCTGTTGACCGTGACCACGCCGCGGCAATGCTTGAGCAAGGTGGGCATGTGCAGGTCATGCACGTACAGAAGGCGTCCGTCCAGGCCGTGCTCGCGGGTCAGCCGGGCGATCAGATCGCTGTAGTCGGCATAGGCGCGATCCATCGGATGATGCTTGATGACCAGCCAATCGCCGGCTTCGGCGTGGCGCGCGAAAGAGGCCACGACATGACGAATGACGGACGCAATGTCCTCGAAATGGGAATGATGGACGATCTGGCTGTCGCCCTCCACTTGCAGTGGCAGCAGGAACCAGCGGCGCTCCCGCCCGGGCGCGCACAGCAGTTCCATCGCGTGCCGCTGTTGCCACTTGTAGCGCAGCTTGCGCAGCCCGCCGCGCAGCCAGTGCAGCCCTTCGCGCAGCGGCTGCAACTGGCGGTGGTAAGCGTGATGCGGGAACCAGGGGCGGGCCAGCGCCATCGCCAGGCTGTATTGGGCCGCCTGCAGCGCGGTTTTTCTGAAGCGTTGACCGGCCGGGCGCGGCTTGAACGCCACGGGCTCCGGCTGGCGGCGGTAGAAGCCGGCGTCCAGCGGCAGCACCGAGTAGGCATTGACGCCGCCGTGTTCCAGCGTCACGTAGTCGGGGCGGAAATAGCCTTCCTCGAAGACGTAGACCTGCCAGCCTTGCTCGCGCGCCAGTTGCATGGCCAGCATGTGCAAGGGCCGCATCTGCCCGAACAGCACGATGGCGTCGATGCGTTCGCGGCGCACCAGCTCGGCCAGCCACGGCAGCCATTGGCTTTCGCGGCCACGGAATGACAGCCTGTTGGGGGCGCTGCGGGAGAACCAGCGGTCGCCGCCGTTGAAATCGACCTTGATCGTCTGCTGCCCGCACTGCTCCAGCCAGCACGCCAGCCGCGCAAAGAACGGCCCCATCGGCCCTTGCAGCAACAGCGTGCGCCGGTGCTCGAGCAACTGGCGCATGGACACAGGCAGCGGGGGCAATTGTTCAGACGGCACGGGACGGGATTGAACTGGAGAGAACAAGGTGCGGCGGTTGATCGAGTCGGGTGCTGCCCAAAAGCCATGACTGCCGGTTGACAAGCTCAGGGCACGCGGATGGGTTGTAACATGCTGTAAATCAGTATTAACGCATGATTGCGGATTTTTGAATACTGGCGCGTTTGATCCGGCGCTGCCAGCAGGGTCAAAGCGGCGCGGCTGTTGCGCTGGCGGTGCGCCACGGTTGCAGTTCTTCGGGAATATGGTAGGGCCTGTTCACACTATTTTCATGGCGCCCGTTGCCCCGCAAAGGCAGTGGATGCAAGGCGCAAACCGCAGCCGGGTTGGACAGGACACCCGGCGAGGGCTTGCAACGCCGCAGACGCTGCCTTTGCGGGGCAACCCTTCGGGCAAGGCAGTCAAAGGCCGCACTCGTCGTT
>WRJY01000100.1 GCA_009778355.1 Desulfovibrionaceae bacterium
CAGCCGGTTGCGCGACGCCACCGGCGCATCGGCCGGTTCAGGACCGCCATGGGCCGGCGCGCCGCGCCCGCCGGCGGGCGGCTCGACCGCCGGCTCCCGGGCCATGTCCGGTGCCGGCCTGACCTGAATTTGTCTGGGCGCCAGCGCCAATTCGACCTGAACCGGATGGCCCTGCAACTGCTCCACGACGATGGCGATGCGCTGGGCGTACTGGGCGCGCACCCAGTCCAGCTTGAAACGGTTGCCAACGAACAGCGTCAGCCGAGAAGCGTCGGGCGCCAACCGCGCCGTCAGCGGCTTGATCCAGGTGTTGAACTGCTGCTCCGGCAGTTCCTGTGCCAGCCTGTCGAGGCAGGACGGCCACAGCGCGGAATCGGAAACGATGGCTGTCAAAACGGCGATGGGCTCATGCATACGGCGGCGGGTCGGAAATTGTGGATAACATGTCTTTGTCAGCTCCCCGGATTGTACTTTCATGCCAACTTGTCCACAAATCGTAGCCACCCCCGATGCGATTCAGCCAAGCCATGTCCGTTCGCATCGGACTCGTCGAAGAAGGCTTGGTTTCCTCCAATGCAACACTGCGGAGTCCAAGTGCTGCGCAGGGCTTGCGAACAGGCGCAGCCCGAACAAAAACTCTTGACAGCCCCCCATAGCCCAATGGCGGAACTCGCAGCCCCTGCCCAAGCGTGCGACCCACGAAAAAGGGCAGGAAAAACCTGCCCTTTTGAACTCTCACCCGGAACTGGCTTCCCCTTGCGAGGAAGCCGGGCCGAAAAGCGATGAACTGCTTTTAGTAAGAGCTCGTCCAGCGGTGCTGCTCGGTGAAGCTGTAGTAGGCCCCCGTGAGTCCGTTCATGAACTTCGTGCCAGACCAGCCGATCATCGGGAAATAGCGGCCACCCGGTGTGCTCAACACACCCCAGCCAGCATCGCCAGCGACCTGTTTATCAAGCGTGCTCTTGACTGACGAGGCCGTAATGGCAGCGTCAAGCACCGAGTTTTGACCGAACTGAATCGTCATCACCTCGCCACAGGTGGAGGTGCTGGTGCGTGGCGAGAACTGGGCGCCGCCGCTAGTCATGTCTTCCTCACGGTCGGCCGCGCCAAAGGCGTAGTTCGCGCACAGCATGGGACCATAGGTCGTGGTTGGCTTGAGCGTGAGCATGCCGTCGTAGGGATTGGCGACAACTTGGGTGTTGTAAAGGGCCTTGGAAGTGCCAGACGAAGAGTCGTACCACACCGCGGCCATGTAACGGCGAGTGGGCTGCGAAATCACCCAGTCGGTTGCGAACCCGCCGTCTTTGGTGGCAATCCACTCGTTCATGACGTTGTTCTTGGCGATCGTGTCCGACAGGGCCTTGGCCTGAAGCTCCGGCAGAGCGTCGTTCTTGGCACCCGGAATGATCGGCGTGGACAGGTCAGGCACGTCGAACCACAGCGGTTGCACCCAAGAAGAGCCAGTGCCGGGAAGAGGAGTTCCCCAAGAGGTCGTCAGCAACGGGTCGGCCGTTAGAAACTCAAAGTTATGCGCGGGAATCGTGGTGGCGCCAGCGGGCAGACGGGTGTAGTCGTTGATACCATAGACCGTCTCCGTCTGCGGGAAGAACGCCACGCCAGCGGCAGCAGTGGGTGCCGTGCCGCTCGCGTCCAGAGTGCCAGCGGTAGCGATCATGGCGGTGCTCGTGCCGCTGAAGGCCACGGTTTGCGTCTGGTTCATGACGGCCCAGGAACCCATCAGGCCGCCAGTGGGCCAGCTCAGGCCATATTTGGCCATGTCTTCCACGTCAACTGTGTCGGTCGTCATCAGGAACGCAATGGGGGCAGCCGTACAAGGCGCCTTGCCGCTAACGTGCTTGATGGCTTCGTACAAGGAAGTTTTGGTGGTCGTGCTGGTCTGGGGAATGTCGGCCATGTTCATGATTTCGACGTAGCCTTCGCGTGTCATCGCAGCTTGCTGATCGCCGCTCAAATAGCCAGGCAGGCGAGTGCTGGATGACGCGGCAGACGTGGTGCCACCGCCTTCGTCATCCCAGCCTGAAACATCGGGAATCGTACAGGTGGTCTCGTCGCCGGACTTGATGATTTTCATCATGCCGGTGGCGTCTTGAACCACGCCGCCGCTCCACACGTCGCCGGGGGACATGAGGACGGTAAAGTCCAGCACGTCATCAGAGTTGGTAGCGCCGCGGAAGCGCACCTTGACGGCTTTGGCGTTGACCGTGTCAGTGTTGACGATGTTGATCAGCGTCTGGTTTTGACCCTGCGCCGAATAGTACGGCACGACCAAGATGTGGCCAGTACCAGCGGGATGCTGTACCAGCTTATCAGCTTGGGGATACGTATCCGTAGACGCCGAACCAATGGTGATACCCCAGTTGTAAGGGGCTTCGTTCACGGTATGGGCTTCGTTATCCCACACAGCGACCGCGCCGGCTGTGCCAGCAAGACCCAAGCCACCCAGGGCGGCCGCAACACCTAACGACAGAATGCTCTTTTTCATAACAAAAACTCCGTTTCAAGAAATAAAAACGAACTGCAAGCACCAAGGGAATCTTGGAAATGCCCGCGCATACTACCACGGCGATTGAGTGAACTCCAGCTTTTTGCAAGACCAGTGCGCAAGCATTGAGTCATGGCCAACCTGCTTTCACGGAACGCCGCTGCGGCAGAAACCACTTAGGCAAGCCGAATTTTATGGTTGCATGGCGTAAAGGCAAGCGGTTACGCCAACGCAACACGCTAAAGCGTGAACAATGTCACAGCCTTGAAAGCTGCTCAAAGGCCAGCGGCTGTCCCATGCGCTGGCGCGGCTGTTTGCGATGCCCGGCAAACTGTGGCCGACCCGCAACGCCCAGCGCCGCCGTCTGGTGCTGTTGGGGCTTGCTGGCCATTGCCGCTTGCGGAAAGGCTGGTGCAGAAGCAAAAAATTACGTGCACATCAACTTGGCAGTGTCCTCTCGACGTAAGCGAAGTAAATGGTCTTGAAATTTTTTGCTTGCGACTTGACTTCGACGCCTGCCGCGCCCAAGCCGTAGCCAGCGTTGCCTTGGCGCTACATCGACATGCCGTTGCGAATCAGGCCGACGGCCAGGCCCTCGATTTCAAACGGCTGGCCGGGCTGCACGACGATGGTGGGGTAGTCGGGGTTTTCGGCGTGCAGTTCGATGCGGTTGTTGCCGCGGTGAAACCGCTTGACGGTGACCTCATCGCCCAGCCGCGCGACGACGATCTGGCCGTTGCGCGCCTCGCGCGCGGCTTGCACGGCCAGCAGGTCGCCGTCGATGATGCCGGCGCCCTGCATGGACATGCCGCGCACGCGCAGCAGGTAGTCGGGGCGCTGGGCGAACAGGGTGGGTTCGACGTGGTAGGTTTGATCGACGTGCTCTTGCGCCAGGATGGGCGAGCCGGCGGCCACGCGGCCAATGAGCGGCAGCGCCAGTTGCGCCATACCGGGCAACGGCAAGGTGTGCATGTCGCCGCGCGCGGCGGCGCGCCCCGCGCCCCTGAGCCGGATGCCGCGCGAGGTGCCGCTGACCAGTTCGATCGCGCCCTTGCGCGCCAGCGCCTGCAAGTGCTCCTCGGCGGCGTTGGCCGATTTGAAGCCCAGTTGTGCGGCGATCTCGGCCCGCGTGGGCGGCGCGCCGGTGCGCGTGATGGCGTGCTGCACCAGTTGCAGGATTTGCTGCTGGCGGGCGGTGAGTTTTTGAGTGTCTGACATGGCGGGTTCAACTGTATCTATTCACAGTGACTGTAATTTCGCACAGTTTGGCGGCGTGGGCAAGCGGGAGGCGTCTGGCGCTCGTGCCGGATGCGACTGATGGATTTCTCCCTCCCCCGCTGGGGGAGGGCTGGGGGAGAGCGCGCCTTTGGACAGCGCGAACGGGCACAGCCTCTGGCTGTGCCGCGCTCTGCAAGAGGGGGCCAGCGGCGCATCGCCGGGGAGCGGCGCCTCCATGCGAACTCTTGCCCCTTCCCCCTCTGGGGGAAGGTTGGGATGGGGGCCACGGCGTCTCCGGTGGTGACGCCGCTG
>WRJY01000101.1 GCA_009778355.1 Desulfovibrionaceae bacterium
CGGGCTGACCACTGCGCCGCTTGGCGCGATGCAGTGGCCAGCCCGCCGCACGGGCGGGCCGAGATTCGAGCTGGGTGGCGGCGACCTCATGCGCCGCGGCATTTGCGATCAGGTCCGTGTCGGCGAAAGCCAAGCCGCAGCGTTGACCTTCGCGCCTTTCCTTGGTCGCCTTGACTCCCGCATCCGGCGATCCGCCTGCGCACCGCAGCTTTACTCAAGCAGTGACCGGCCGCAGCGAGGGAGTGCAGTTCAAACCGTTTTTCAAGCTCAGGAACCGATGGGTTCCCCCGCCAGCCTGAAGGCAGGCCGGCGAGGGAAACCATCTGTACCCATCTTCGATGGTTTCAAGAAGGCGCGTTCAGCCTTGCAAACGCGCCGGTCGAAAGACCAGGCACTTTTCGTGTTTCATCAACCCGCGCGGGAACTCCGATTCCCGCAAGGGATGGCGTGTGCCCGCTCTTTTCACGGAGTACACTCATGCAAATGTCCGAGACCACGCTGTACATCTTCGAGGCGCTGACCGATATCGGGGTCAAGCCCGAGAAGGCGCTCCAAGTCGAGCGCGCGTTCGAGTCTGCCCGCCACTTCGATCAAAGTCATGTCCAGGAGAGCATCCTGGGCCGGGTGATGACCAGGGAAGATGGGCTGCGGCTGGAACAGAAGTTCGAGGCCAGGTTCAGCAAAATCGAAGGCACGCAACTCGTGCATAGCTGGATGCTGGGCCTCATCGTTGCCGGCATCGTCGCGCTGGTCATGAAGGCGTTCTTCCAAGGCTAGCCGCCTTCACACTCACCCGCTGTCATTGCAGCGACATCGATCCGCCGCGCGGCAGATCCGTCTTTTCATCAACCACCCGCCGGGGTTCCATCCCCAGGCGGGGATGGGCTCCGGCTTCCTGAATTTCCCGGAGGCTTTTCATGACTCAAAACCTCAACCCCTTTGCGCGCGGCTACCAGAACCTGCACACGGTCCGCACGCTGTTGATCACCTTCGATGATGATTGCCCGCCGGTCTGGCGACCGCTGCATCCCACTCAGGCGCACTTGTCCGATCGGGTAATAGAGAACTTTCCGTGCTTGCACAACAAGGATTTCGCGTTAATCACCGTGGGGCAGGACGTGCCCGATGAACTGGTCAACCAGTGTCCAGCCGAAGGCCTTGTGCGCGCGGTGGTGTACGCGATCGAGGCCGAGGATTGCGATGGGCAGCCTGCCCATCTCGGCGACTTCTCTTCGGCGGAGGCGGCGCGCGATGTGATCCATCAATTGCGTTTCGAGACCGGCTTTTACAGCCGCTGCTGGGAGATCAACAGCGCGCACCTCACGCTGGAGGCTTGGCACTGGCTGCACAAGCAGGCCAGTGGCGCGCCGCCGCACTCGTTTCTGTTCGTGCCGTTTCTTTTCAACGCCCCGGACAGCCAGGCGATCGGCGTGAAGCTGATTTCCACGCCCTGGACGGATGAAGTGCTGTCGGCGGCGGAAGGCATCGACGGCGCCTGGCGGCTGCACGATGAACACCGCCGGGCGGGTATGCCGGAGTGCCTGCTCGAAATCCTTCGCCTGGCCGCGCTCGCGGACGTGCGCATGCTGGTATTCGATGCGGATGCACCGCTGCTCGGCGGGCTGGCGCAGGCCATGCCAGCGTAGCCCGGCTCCTGCGCGAGGCTGCCGATGATGTCGATGACATTGCCGGCAGCCTGGCAAGGCAGCCCGTTCGGGGCCGTATTCTTCTCTTTCATCTTTCACCCCCGTCGCCTGACAGCTTCGGGACTTCCCCCTGCGGATGCCATCGTCCGCAAGGGCAATGGCTCCGCGCATTCACCCCAAGGAGTCAAAATGGCACTGATGTTTCCGCGCCTTGCGCGCAATTTCATCAAAAACGGCTACTTTCCGACCGACAGCGAAACGCTTGACCGGCTGCGCCGCTTTCTCATGCCCGCCGACGCTTGCGCTCCCATGCGGCTGCTCGATCCGTGCTGCGGCGAGGGCGCCGCACTGGCCGAGGTGGCGCAGGGCTTGAGCGGGCGCATCGACGGCGAGGCTTGCATCGAAACGCTGGGCATCGAGTTCGACGCCGAGCGGGCCTGGCACGCCAAGACCGTGCTCACGCGCGTGATTCACGCCGACGTGCATGACGTGGTGGTCAAGCCGCGCTCGATCGGTCTGTTGTTTCTCAATCCGCCCTATGGGTTCGGACTGAAAGACAACGTCAACGCCAGCGCGGCCGACGCCGGCGCCGACCGCGCCGAACGGCTCGAACGCACTTTTCTGAAACGGACCACGCCAACCCTGGCGCCCGGCGGCGTGCTGGTCTATATCGTTCCGTACTACGCGCTGGACGATGAAATCCGCACCCACCTGGCGCGCAATTTCACCAACCTGAAGTTCTTCATGGCGCCCGAGCAGCAGTTCAAGCAATGCGTGATTCTGGGCGTCAAGGTCAAGCCCTCGCATCCCCGCAAGGATGTGCTGGACATGCTGGCCAGGGCGCAAGCCGGTGAGCTGATGGATCAGATCCTGCCCGAAGTCTGGGACGGCCAGCCGTGTGAGCCGTATGAGGTGCCGCCGGCAACCGATGGCGGCGAGTTCGACTTCCATGCCGTGCGCATCGACGGCCCTCAATTGGCCGACGAGCTGGCCAAATACGCCTCCAGCCTGCTGTGGCCGGGTTTGCAGGGCTGCTTCAACCAGGCCAAGGGCGCCCACCGCCGGCCTTTGCGGGACATGACGAAATGGCATCTGGCGCTGGCGCTGGCTGCCGGCCAGATCACGGGCCGCATCCAGTCCGCAGACGGGCGCGTGCTGCTCATCAAGGGCAACACCTTCAAAACCAAGGAGCGCAGCGTCAGCACGCAGATCGACGAGAAGGGCAAGGTGTCGGAGACGATCACCATGCTCGACAAGTTTGTCCCCGTCATCAACGCCATCGAGTTCACGCCGGACCACCGGCTGGGACAGATCGTCAAGATCAGTTGACTTGCAACCGGTCAGCGCTTGACAATTCAGACCTGAACCGAACCCATGACAGATGGGTTCCCTGAAAGGCCCAAGGGCTTTTGAGGGAAACCTTCTGACTTTTACCGAAAGAACGGTTTCAAGGCGCGCTCAACCCTGTAAGCGCGCCAGGTTCGCATCGCGGATCGGGTGCATTTTTTTATCAACCCTGTGGGGCCATCGTCCCTACAGGGGTGGTGGCTTCGCGTTTTTTGGAGTCATCCTCATGGACAACATCTTGGAACACTCGAAAATCGAGGCCGAAATAGCCAAACTGATGGCTGAGACGGCGAAGATCAACAAAGAGGCCACCTGGTACCCGATCGTGGTTGCCAGCGGCCTGATCGCCGCCGTCGTGGCGATAACAAAGTTGTTCCTGTAAGCAACCTCGGCCAGCGCCTGCTGGCCACCGACTTGCGTGGCGTGTGGCAACTTCGGTGACTGTTCGCCGGCTGGCGAGGGCGTCATCGAACTGCGTATACATGTGGGCGCGGGATACCGTGTCTACTGTGCGAGACACGGTCAGGCTGTGGTGCTGCTGCTTTGCGGCGGCGACAAGCGCAGCCAAACCCAAGACATCAAACTTGCCCGGCAATACTGGGCCGAATGGAAGAAAGGGCAACAACCATGACTCAATACAAAATGTCTATTTCTCACCAGCAGTTCATGACCGAGGTGCTCCGTGCTGACCCTGAGTTCTCGGCGTTTTTTCTGCGTAACGCCATCGCTTCACTGGACAGCGATGATCCAGAGGAGCGGGCGGTCAATATGATGGTCATCCATCACGTGGCGCAAGCCTACTGCGACTTCGACAAGCTCGCCCAGGATGCCGGTATCAGCCGTGAGGAGCTCGACAGCGCGTTGTCGCCCGAAGGCAACCCCACGCTCAGTACGCTTCAGTCCGTGCTGGGATCGGTCGGTCTGCGTCTGTCTGCCGAGCCTGTCCAGAAGCTTGCCGCGGTCTCGGAACCCGTCGTCGAGCCTGTTCCGGCTTGAGGCGGCAGCCGGCTTTCATAACAAAAGAACCCTGTCACAAGGGTTCCCCAAGCGGCGCTCGATGAGG
>WRJY01000102.1 GCA_009778355.1 Desulfovibrionaceae bacterium
AGGCGTCACCTTCACAACAACGCTTCCACGCGAGCCAGCGCCGCTTGCCCCCATCCCCGCCTTCCCCCGCTTCGCGGAGGAAGGAGTAACAGCCAAACCTCAAAATTTTGATGCGATTGCCCTGCTTACCCCTTCCTCCCGCTTGGAGGCTGTCGCAAAAGTGATTTGGAGTTCATTCAAAAACCGTTCAGCCTGAGCTTGGTCGTTGGCCGGCTCGGCTACTTGCGCCGGCGCAGGTATTCCTGTTCTGTCTCGCGCAGCAAGTCCGCCGCCGGCAGTCCCAGCGCGCCAGCCAGCCGGAGCATGACGCCCAGCGTCGGCGACTTGATGCCTCGTTCGAGCTGGCTGACGTAGCTCGCGTGAACGTCCGCGCGATCAGCCAGTTCTTCCTGCGAGATCCCCACGCGCGCGCGCGCCTTCTTCAACGCCTCGCCGTAACGTTTTTCCGCTGTATCCACCAACGGGACTGTGGGCGATTGCGTACTATAATGCCAGAGACTATAGTATTAGACGCCAATTTTTTCCTTCTCTTGCCGCGCCAGCCCATGCACTGCTTGCCGACCTTGCCGCAGGTACTCCTTCTCCGTTTCGCGCAGCAAGTCCGCCGCTGGCACGCCCAGCGCCTGCCCGATGCCGATCAAGGTGGTGATGGTCGGCTGCCGGACGCCGCGCTCCAGACGCGACACAAACGTTCTGTCAACCCCCGCCTGAAAAGCCAACTCCTCCTGAGAGATGTGCTGACTCAACCTGTGCCGCTGCAAAACGGCTCCAAAGATGTGCCCGATATCCGCGATTTCTGCTCTGCTCATGGACGCGAGCATGGTTTCGCTGTAGCCTATAGTCCACGGCCAATAGGCACGGTGCCCATTGGCACTCATGGGAACAGCCATCACCTGCGTTCTTGGCGCCCGTGGGAACCTGCCCATTGTCTTACATAATTTTACAAAAACAAAAAAACGATAAATCACGATCAAAAATTTGCAAAAAACAGCAAATCAAATGCTTTTGATCGCAAAAATCGCCATGAAGGAAGTAAGTATTTCGCAATAAACTCAAACAGATGAGAGTAGGGCGCGTCGCCGGGCTGGCGCTCAGGTATTTTGCAATACAGCCCGCACGGACTCGATGGCTTGGGCGCGGTTGGCGTCAACATTTCATCCCGCCAGCCTTGCTGTCGGCTCAAACGGGTGGCGAGTCTGCGTTTTTGGTTGTCGGGAATCCGCCTGTCCCATTTTGTGAAAGATTGAAATGGAATCCAAAAATTTGATCGATATTAAATTTTTGTTTTCAAAACATTTGATGGCAATGCCCTTAGAATATCAATCCAGAACAGGCGACGGGAGGCAGGAGCCATGAACACCAGTTTGCCTGCCCAGTTCACGGAATTGGCGGTGTACGGCCCCGACGGCACATTGGCCCCGGCCGTTGCCAGCCAGCCCGTTTACAGCAGTTCCACCCTGGCCTGGCGCGGCTTTGTGCTGGAGCGCCACCGGCTGCCGCCCGGCTCGGTGCCGCTGGCCGCCTCGCCCGCGCACATCCTCTGCCTCACGTTCAACCGCATGCCTCCCTCATCCATCTCCTGGCACGTTCAGGGCCGGCACGTGCGCGGCCAAATGGCGCCCGAGCGGATTTACCTGCGGGCCGCCGAAGAAGAATTCTCCTGCGTCTGGACCGTTCCGCTCGACATCCTCTTCCTGTCCGTCGAGCCGCGCAGCATTGCCTGGGCCTGCGACATGCTCGGCGTCAAAGGCCCGCAAACCCTGCGCAGCCACCTCGACTGTCAAAAGCTCTTGGCCGACGACGAGCAGAGCTTGCGTCAAATCATCCTCAAGCTCAACGCCTGCGCCAATGGCGAAAACCCCGGCGGCAGCCTGTACGAAGAAACCCTGCTGTTGGCGTGCAGCCTGCAACTGGTCATGCTCTACCGCGCCGACGGCCGCAGCGTCGCCTCGCCCGCCCGCGCCAGCGCGCTGCCCGCCGCCAAGCTCACCGCCGTGCGGGAATACATCTGGGAAAACCTGACCCGCCCCATCACCCTGGAAGACATTGCGCAATCCATCGGCGTCAGTACGCACCGCCTGTCCGTCCAGTTCCGCAAAACCTTTTCCATCACCCTGTGGCAATACGTTCTGCGCTGCCGCGCTGCCTACGCCCGCCGGCTCATCGGGCGGCACCAGGGCATGTCGCTGGCCGACGTGGCAAACGACAGCGGCTTTGAATCCTATACCTCCTTCTTTCACGCCTTCTCCAAATTTTACGGCGTTTCCCCGTCCAACTTGCGCGCCGGCAAACCCGAATATTTCTTACAAAATTTCACAGAAGCCCGGAAACGATAAACAAGAATCAAAAATCAGCAAAAAAACGGAAAGTCAAATGCTGAAACTCGCCGGAATCGAAATAGTGATAGTGAACATTTCCCAATAAACTAAAGCCACTGGACACAGGGTGCGCCTTGGTGTTCAGCCTTTCATCCTGAAGTAGATACCCATCATGCCCGGCTTGCTCAAGCGCGATAAAACCAGCCCTGTCTCCCGCATGGGAGGCAGGGCTATTTTTTTGCGCCGCCGGTTTACTGGTCGCGGGCGGGGGATTTTTTATTTCCAACCTCATCAACTTGACGAACAGAGGAGTTTTTTCATGAAAAGACGAAGTTTGTACACCGCCCTGGGCGGCGCGGCCTTGGGAGTTGCTGCGTTGCTTGCGCCAACAACTGCGGCATTGGCACAACAAACATTCACCGTGCCTGATGGCGGCCCCTACAGCGACATTTGCGGCAACGCGCTGCTGATTCCGCCCGGCGGGCTGGGGCTGTGTTCTTCCGGCTACACCGCCGATGACGCCAACACGGTCACGGTACCGGACACCGTCACGGCGGTATCCAATGTTTACGGCCGGTACGACGACAATGGCACAAACCCGGCCAGCGCAAACGGCAATACGGTCAACTTCAGTTCGTCCGCGAACCGCGTCGCGGGTGGATATGCTTATAACGAATCCACCGTGCTGCCGGCCGGCTCGGACGCCAACGCCTCGAACAACACGGTAACTCTCTCTGGCCCAAGCGTTTCTGTCTTCACCACGATGGGCGGGTATGCCAACAGCGTCTACAGCGGCGGGGATGCCTTGGCCCGAGGCAATACGGTCGAAATACAAGGCGGCGCATACGGAACCGGCGCCGGATCCCCGTCGGTTATCGAGGGCGGGTTCGCCAACGCCTCGGGCGGTCACGGCAGTATTGCCTCAGGCAATACGGTGAAAATTTCCGGCGGCGCGTTTTATTGCGACAGCATCATGGGCGGGCGGGCCGGCGGCACAAGCGCCAAAACGGTCACGAGCGGCAACACCGTGGAGATCAGCACCGGCGTCCGCATGAGAAGCCATTGCGCCATCACGGGCGGGCATGCCGGCGGAGGCGATCCCACCGACGTATCTTCGGACAACCTCGTCAAGATCGGCGCCATGAACATCGATGCCGGCGTGGACGTTGACCTCTACGGCGGTTACGCCGACAACGGCTCCGCCGCGGCCACTTCGGAAAACAACACGCTGGAAGTGTCCGACCAAGGCGCAACCGCGCACAGCACGCTCTACTTTCAGAAGCTGGTTTTCGACGTTCCGGCAACGCTGACGGCGGGCGGGACCATGCTCACCGTATCCAACACGTCGCAGTTTGGCGGGGTGGCCACGCCCATGGCTCCGTCAATCGAAATCGCAATCGAGACCGGCTCCACGCTCAAGAAGGGCGACCAGATTGTGCTGATCGACGCCACGGGATCGTCGTCACCCAATGCGCTGGTCACTTCGCTGACCACCGCTTCTCCGGTGAGCAGCAAGACGGCGGGCTACACGTTCAAAATCGTGACCGTTGCCGCCTCGGGCAAGCCGAGCGACGACAAGAAGCTGGTGGTTGAAGTGGCCGGCGCTCCCACCCCGCCCGTGTTCACGCAGCAAACCTTCCCGGCTGACCCGGTTGCGGTCACGGCCAGCTTTGGCGTGAAAGTCGATCAGGACGCCACCGCCTACTGGCAAGTGCTGGACAACACCAGCGGCGCGGCCTCTTGCCCGGCCATTGGCGACCCC
>WRJY01000103.1 GCA_009778355.1 Desulfovibrionaceae bacterium
AGCGCCGTTGCAGCGGCTACGGCATCGAAATCGACGACGCCAACGTGCTGGCCTGCGTGCGGCGCGGCGTCAACGTGCTGCAAATCAACCTGCGCGAGGGACTGAAGGCGTTTCAGGATCAGAGCTTCGACGTGGTGCTGCAAATCGACACCCTGCAACACCTGCGCAACGCCGAAGTCATGCTGCGCGAAACCGCCCGCGTGGGCCGCATCGGCATCGTCGCGTTTCCCAACTTCGCGCACTGGCCCAACCGCGTCAGCGTGCTGCGCGGGCGCATGCCCGTCACGCGCCGCCTGCCCTACCAGTGGTACGACACGCCCAACATTCGCGTGGGTACCTACAGGGACTTCGAGGCGCTGGCGCGCAAAAACGGCCTGCAAGTGCTGGACGCCTTCGGTCTGCAAGCCGGCCAGCCCGTGCGCTGGTGGCCCAACGCCCGCGCCAGCACGGCGGTGTTCAAGATCGCGGCGCCGGCATGAGGCGCTTGGCCTCTACCTTTCCCCATCGAGCGAGAGAAAAGAACCAGCGCGAAATCGCGTGATCTGGTTCCGATGGCCGCGAAGCAGGCCGCGCCAACGGCAGCCGTGGCCGGTGTTCCCTTCGCCGCTGGCTGCGCTCCCTTGAGGGGGAGGCGCAACATTGCGAAGCAAGTGAAGTCTGGGGGCGGTCACAGTCCCCGCCCGATGATGATCTTCTGCACGTCGCTGGTGCCCTCGTAAATCTGGCATACGCGCACGTCGCGGTAGATGCGTTCCAGCGGGAAGTCGCTCACGTAGCCGTAGCCGCCCAGCGTCTGGATGGCGGCGCTGCACACGGCTTCGGCGGTTTCGGTGGCGAACAGTTTGGCCATGGCGGCCTGTTGCAAACAAGGCTGGCCCGCATCGCGCAGCGCAGCGGCGTGCCAGATGAGCTGGCGCGCCGCCTCCAGCCGGGTGGCGCACTCGGCCAGCCGGAAGCTCACCGCCTGGTGGTTGATGATGGCTGTGCCAAAGCTCTGGCGCTCCTTGGCGTAGGCAATGGCCACGTCGAGCGCGCTGCGGGCCATGCCCACGCTCTGCGCGGCGATGCCGATGCGCCCGCCCTCCAGCGCCGACAGGGCGATCCGGTAGCCCTCGCCTTCCTGGCCGATCAGGTTGGCCGCGCTGACACGGCAGTCGTCGAGGTTGATCTGCGCCGTGTCGCTGCTGTGCTGGCCCAGTTTGTTTTCCAGCCGCGCCACCCGCCAGCCGGGGTTGCCCAGCTTGTGCGTGGGCACGATGAAGGCCGACAAGCCCTTCTTGCCCGCCGCCTTGTCAGTGACGGCGATGACGATCGCCGCGTGGCCGTTCTGCCCGCTGGTGATGAATTGCTTGACGCCGTTCAGCACGTAGTCATCGCCCTGCCTGACCGCTGTGGTGCGTAGCGCCGAAGCGTCGCTGCCCACGTGCGGCTCGGTCAGCGCGAAAGCGCCCAGCATCTGGCCGCGCGCGGCGGGAGCCAGCCAGGTTTGCTTTTGCGCCTCGGTGCCGTAGCGCATCAGGATGGCGTTGTAGGGGCAGTTGGTGACGCTGATCGGCGTGCTGGTGCCGCCGTCGCCGGCGGCGATTTCTTCCAGTACCAGCGCCAGCGTGAGGTAGTCCAGCCCCGCGCCGCCGTATTCTTCAGGCACGCAAATGCCATAGGCGCCCAGCGCGGCCAGTCCCCGGTGCGCGGCTTCGGGGAAGGTGTGCGCCTTGTCCCACCCGGCGGCGTTGGGCCACAGTTGTTCTTGGGCGAAGGCGCGCACGGCCTCGCGGATCATTTGCTGGTCTTGGGTCAGCAGCATGGCGGATTGTCCTGAAATATCATGGGTGCCAAGAGAAATGCAGGAAATTCGCGAATGTGTTTCGAAGGCGGATTGTCCTGAAATATCATGGATGCCAAGAGGCTCGAAGCTCGGTATCATGCCTCAGCTTTTGGAGGCAACGCTGCTTTTGTTGCTTTTGTATCCGCAACCCTTGAACACCCCCATGCAAATCGTCCACTCCATCACCGAACTCCGGCACGTGCTGCGGCACGCCGAGCGGCCGGTTCTTGTGCCTACCATGGGCAACCTGCACGCCGGACACCTGTCGCTGCTGGCGCAGGGCAAGCCGCTGGGCGACGTGTCGGTGGTCAGCATCTTCGTCAACCGGTTGCAGTTTCTGCCGCACGAGGACTTCGACAGCTACCCGCGCACCTTCGAGGCCGACCGCGCGGCGCTGGAGCAGGCCGGCTGCGACGTGCTGTTCGCCCCGCGCGAAACTGACCTGTACCCCGAGCCGCAGACCTTCAAGATAACGCCCGACCCGGCCCTGGCCGACCTGCTGGAAGGGCAGTTCCGCCCCGGCTTCTTCACCGGCGTGTGCACGGTGGTGATGAAGTTGTTCATGGCTGTTTTTGCCGGCAAGGCGCACGGTGTGGCGATGTTCGGCCAGAAGGACTATCAGCAGTTGATGGTGGTGCGCCGCATGGCGCGGCAATTCGCGCTGCCGATCGACATCGTGGCCGGCCCGATTCAGCGCGCCGAAGACGGCTTGGCACTGTCCTCGCGCAACCGCTACCTGAGCGAGACCGCGCGCGCCGAGGCGCTGCAACTGCACCTGGCGCTGCGCGAACTGGGCCGCGACGCCTTGGCCGCCGCGCACGCCCTGCCGGCCCGCCTGCCCGCGCTGGAAGTCGTTGCCCTGGCGCAGTTGGCCGTGCGCGGCTGGCATCCCGACTACCTCACCGTGCGCCGCCGCGCTGACCTGCTGCCGCCGCAAGCCGGCGACAGCGATGGCGCCTTGGTGGTGCTGGGCGCCGCACGGCTCAACGGCACGCGGTTGATTGACAACCTGGAAATATAAGCAATGAGATTCGATGGCCGGGTTGTCGAACGTACGCCGTATTCACGCCGTCCGCGGCTAAGCTCTGATCGCCTTTGACTATGCGTGCCGCTTCAAGCTTGAACTCCAGTGTGTACTTCGCTCTTGGTAACTTTGCCATCTTTTTTCTCCTTGGTTCAGTTCAATCATCTCAGCAAGGGGTGCGGTTTTCAGGGGCAAGGTCAAAGGTCACAACAACTCACCAGCATCACCCCCCAATGGATTGACGGACGGCATGGTTTCAGTCAGAATGTGTACACATTCATCCACAAGCATCTGAGGTATCGCTATGCAAACCGTAGAGATGGACATACCCAAAGTAGGCGTGCGGGAGTTCCGCGCTGGACTTGCCGAGTTCATCGACATGAACAAACCCGTGGCGATTACGCGGCACGGGCAGACGGTGGGGCATTTCATTCCCGCTCGCCGCCCAACCAAAGAGGAACTGGCCCGGATCAAGAAGTCTTTCGACGAATGGCAGGCCGATCTGGACAGGCTTGGCATCGGTGAGGCCGAGGTCGAGGAGATGATGGCGGAGGTCGAGCAGCTTCGCAAACAGGAGCGTGAACAGGCGCGCAAACAGGGTTGCGTACCATGAAGGCGCTGGCGCTTGACGCCAATATCCTGATTCGCGCCGTGCTTGGCGTACATGTGCGCGACCTGCTTTTCGCGTACGCCGACACGGTGCGTTTTTGTGCGCCCGACGTGGCATGGGCCGATGCCCATCGTCACCTGTTGACCTTGCTGCCCAAGCGCGGCTCTGATTTGGCAAAGGGATTGGCGCGGCTGGAACAATTGCAAGCCATTGTCGAGTTCGTGGAAGCCAGGTTCTATGAAACAGCCAAAGCCGACGCCTTGCCCCGCATCGAGCGCCGCGATCCCGACGATTGGCCGGTGCTGGCTTGCGCCTTGCTGCTGGATTGCCCGGTGTGGACGCAAGACGTCGATTTCTTTGGCACGGGCGTGGCGACGTGGACGAGCGACCGGGTCGAGTTTTACCTGACGGCGGCGAGCCAAGGGTAAATTGAGACTTCGCGCAAGCTGTTTTCACGCTATCATGCGCGGCAACTCCGGGGTGCCCGCGTGAAGCGAGCTGAGATGGTTACGATTGACCGAACCCGTCACTTGATCCGGCTAGTGTAGTGCGCCACTCTGTTATGTACTTATCAAGCATTTGCAGCCTGAGCGGTCTTGGCCCGCATGACCTTGGCGAGGATGTCCGA
>WRJY01000104.1 GCA_009778355.1 Desulfovibrionaceae bacterium
GACATCGCCACCGGTGCATTGAGCAACCGGGGCGGAGCCATTGCCGCCGCCGCCCAAGCTGCCGTCAGCAGCCAGGCGCTGGACAACACTGGCGGGCGGATCAGCGGCGCGGCCCTGACGCTCGACACCCAGGGCGCCCGGTTGGTCAATGACGATGGCCAATTGTTGGCGCTGGGCGGCGCGCTCGACCTGCGCAGCGGCGCGCTCAGCAACCAGGGCGGCAGCATTCAGGCGAGCGAGACGGCCCGCATCGCCGCCAATGGCCTGGACAACCGCAATGGCCTCATCGCCGCCAGCAGCGTCGCGGTGCAAAGCCAGGACGGCGCCGGGCACTGGGCCGCGCTCGACAACCGGGGCGGCACGCTGGCCGCCGACCAGACGCTGGCAATCGACAGCGGCGCGCTCGACAACACCCGGGGCGTCATCGAAACCACGCAGGCAGCCAGCGCCCTCACGCTGCGCAGCCACGGCCAGAACATCATCAATCAGGACTCCAGTGCAGGCGCCAACATGATCTCCGCCGATGGTGGCGGCATCTTGTCGGCGGGCACGCTGACCATCGACGCGCAGGGCGGGCTGTTGGACAACGGCAACGGCGGCTACACCGGCTCGGTGGGCAATATTGCGCTGACCGCCGGACGCATCCTCAACCGGGGCGGCACGATTGCCACCGATGCCGACGCCCGGATCACCAGCACCGCCGCCAGCGGCGCCGGCATTGACAACAGCAATGCAGGCGTAATGCAGGCCCAAGGCAACCTGAGCCTGAACGCCGGCACGGCAGACATCGGCAACGCGCAGGGCACGCTGCTGGCCAATGGCGAGCTTACGCTCACCAACGGCGGCGCCATCAACAACCATGGCGGTTCGATACAGGCCGGGCAGGCGCTGATCTTTGCGGGCGGCGCGGGTCAGTCCATCGACAACAGCGGCGGCCAGTTGTACGGCGCCCAGCGGCTGGAGTTTCAGAGCGGTTCGCTGACGGGGGGCGGCGGCAGCGTCAGCACCGATGGCGACCTGAGCATGGTCATGGCCGGGGACTTCACCCAGGCCAGCGACGCCACCCTGGCCGCCAACGGCGCCTTGAGCCTGCAAGTCCAAGGCGACTTCATCAACCAGGGCAACATCAAGGGCGGCAGCGCGGTCACGGTGACCGGGAGCAACATCGACAACCAGGCGGGCGCAACCATCGACTCCGCCGGCGTGACCACCGTTACTGCCGAAAATACCCTGACCAACCGCGGCCTGATCGACGGCGCCGGCACCCGGATCAACGCCGCCACCGTGGACAACGTGGGCGCCGGGCGCATCTACGGCGACCACCTGTCGATAGCCGCCGGCGCCGTCAGAAACCGCGACGAAATCGTCGATGGCGCGCCGATCAGCGCCACCATCGCGGCGCGCCAGCGGCTGGACATTGGCGCGCAAACCATTGACAACAGCGGCGGGGCCAGCCTGCTGAGCCTGGGCGAGCTGCACATCGGCGGCGCGCTCGATGCCGCGCGCAACGCCACCGGGCAGGCGCAGGCCATCAACAACCCGGGCTCCAGCATCCAGTCCGGCGGCGGCATGAGCCTGAAAGCGCTCGAAATCAACAACACCAATGCAGGGCTGGCCATCATTTCCGGGGCGATGATATCCAGCACGACGGGCGGGGAAATGATTGCGCTGACGGGGCAGTTGCCGCAGGATGTCAGTTTGTTTGTCAACAGTGTGCAAAGAGGAACCAATCCTTACCTGACCATTCTGGACGGCAGCGTTAGTTATGATCATTCTTTCAATTTTCACCTGGTGATGCCTGTTCACCCGGATTTGTTTGGGGAGTCTCACTATATTGAGCAAGCCATCCATGTGCAGTGGAACTGTTTAGGCGCGATAGGATTTGACCTTTTTGTGTGTCAAAACAATGACGCCAACGCCACCTACACCTACGCATCGGCTGATTCGCCGTTGTGGGCGCAGTTCGGCATGGCGCCGCCGCAAGGCTACGACACTACCAAGCCGAATCCAGTCAGTTTTGGAGCCTTTGTCTACGAAGGACAAATTGTCTACTGGAAGACGGGTTCGAACGAGGCTGGTTACAACCAGGCTGTGGCAACGTACAACGACTCGATGGCCGCGGTTCAGGCGCTCGATGCTGCGATCACGGCGCAAAACCAGGAAAACAACTCGGTGTACACCGCTCAGCGCGAATACACCTACTACCACGATATAGCCAGCACCACCTATGAAGATCAAGTGTTGTCCAGCCTACCCGCGCAAATCAGCGCTGGCGGTGGCATAACGATCGAAGGTCAGCTCAACAACATCGATTCCAGCGTGATTGCCGGCGGCACGATTGATATCTCCGGCGGCGCGCCCAACAACGTGGCCACCAAGGGCGCGCGCACCGTGATTACCAGCGGAATCGCCGACAGCATGGGATGGCGGACGTGTGGCGCTTTTTCCAGTTGCAGTGAGAAACTCACGCAACTGGGTACCACCACTTTCAACGACGCCCCCGTCACCACCACCTTCGATCTGCCGACGCTGGCTTTCCTGGAAAACCAAAGCGTCGCCACCGCCGGCGTTGACGCCAACGGCAACGATGGCAACAACGTGCAGGGCCACGGCATCCAGGCCGGCCAGGCCGCGGTGGGCGCGGGCAGCGCCGCCGCTTCGGGCAGCAGCGCGGGCGAATCGGCAGGCGCGGCCTCCAGCCAGGCGCAGGGCGGCCCGGGCGCTGCTCAATCGGCCAACCAGGCATTTACCTTTCATGCCGGGAGCGGCGGCATTGCGGCGGACGCATCGGCAGGCGCGGCCTTCAGCCAGGCGCAGGGCGGCTTGGGCGCTGGTCAATCGGCGGATCAGGCATTTACCTTTCACACCGGCAGCGGCGGCATTGCGGCGGGCGCATCGGCAGGCGCGGCCTCCAGCCAGGCGCAGGGCGGCTTGGGCGCTGGTCAATCGGCGGGCCAGGCATTTACCTTTCACACCGGCAGCGGCGACATTGCGGTGGACCCCTCCGCCGGCGCCGCGGTCAACGCCCCGCCGCGCGTCACGCAGTTGCAGTTGACCTCGGCAGGCGGCAGCGGCGTAACGGTGCGCACCGTCACTTCCGGCCCCCAGTTGCCCACGGGCAGCCTGTACCAATTCAACGCCGGCAACCCGAACGCCCCGCTGGTGGAAACCGACCCCGCCTTCACCAGCTACCAGCAGTGGCTGGGCTCGGACTACCTGCTGGCGCAACTGGGCTACGATCCGGCGGTCATGCAAAAACGCCTGGGTGACAGCTTTTACGAAGCGCAGTTGATCCAGCGGCAAGTGGCGCAGCTCACGGGCCGGCAGTTCCTGGACGGCTACGGCAACCTCCAGGACGAATACCTGGCGCTGATGAACGCCGGGGTCAGCTTTGCCAAGGAGTGGAACCTCACGCCCGGCATTGCCCTCACTGCCGAGCAGATGGCGCAATTGACCAGCGACATCGTCTGGCTGGTGCAAGAGCCGGTGACACTGCCCGACGGCAGCGTGCAAACCGTGCTGGTTCCCAAACTCTACGTATTGGTGCAGCCGGGCGACCTGAGCGCCGGCGGCGCGCTGATCAGCGGCAACAACGTCGTCATCGACAGCGGCGGCAGCGACGTCAACAACTCAGGAACCATTGCCGGGCGCAACGTGGTGCAGATCAGCGGCAACGACATCAACAACATCGGCGGGCGCATTACCGGCAGCCAGGTGGGCCTGTCGGCTGTGCGCGACATCAACGTCATCGGCGGCAGCGTCGAAGCCGCCTTGACCCTGCTGGCCGTGGCCGGCAATGACATCAACGTCACCAGCACCACGCGCTCGGCCAGCAATGCCCAGGCCAGCCGCACCAATATCGACCAGGTGGCCAGCCTGTCGGTCACTGGCCGCGGTGCCGGCCTGGCCGACCCGCTTGCCGGCGTACTGGCCGTCAAGGCCGGCCACGACATCGACCTGAACGCTGCCGTGGTGCAAAACCAGGCGGGCGGCGCGCTGACGCAACTCGACGCCGGCCACGATTTGACCCTGGGCACGGTTGCCACCTCCAGCGCCCAGGCCATCACCTGGAACGCCAGCAACTGGCGCGACACCAACACCAGCGCCGAGGCTGCAACCATCATCGAGGCTGCTGGCGACGTGCGCTTGCAAGCGGGCGGCGACCTGA
>WRJY01000105.1 GCA_009778355.1 Desulfovibrionaceae bacterium
CGCGGCGCTGGCGAGTGCGTAGCGTTCTCACCCAAGCGGTGAACGTGAACGAAGCCGCAAAAGTCAATATCCATGCGGTTCTCGTGAAGGTTGCAAGCGGTCAACTGCCGTTTTTAGGTTCAACGAAGCAGCCAGTTCTCCAGCGTCAGTGCGGGCAGCATTGCCGGTACTCAGGCCGTGGCGGATGAACGTCGCTTTCATTGCCGTTGTCACTCCGCTGGCGGCGGCCATTGGCGAGCCGTGTGTAAGACGCGAAGCACGCGCACTGAATCGTCGGCCACGTCATAGATGAGGATGTAATGTCGATGCGCTACCAGTTCACGAGTTCCAGCAAGACGGCCAGGGCGGCCCATGCTCGGCATGTTGACCAAGCGAGCCGCCTTTTCTGAAAACAACTCATCAAGGGCTAGCGCAGCGGCTGGATCCTCTCGCGCAATGTAGGCGCGAATCTCTCTCCGGTTGGCAGTAGCCCGCCGCGTCCAAATTAGCTTCACGGTGCAGAGCTGGCCATCCTGCGTCGGGTTTCAGCACGCCACGCGGCGGCTTCGGCTTCCACTTCTTCGGCAGAGATCACGTCGCCGGCGTTGGCTTCGTCGATGCCCGCTTGCACTTCACTAATGAACCATGCGTCATAGGAGGCGGCATCTTTTTGCCGCTGCACGAAATCGCGCATGAAGTCGCGCAGAAGCTGCGCTGCGGTGCGGTCGCGGGACTTCGCAGCCGTGGCGAACTCATCTTTCAGGGCTTCATCGACCCGGAAGGTAAAGGTTGCGTCACTCATGGGCGATGCCTTGTGTGTTACAAGATAACTACATAGTAGCACAGGGCTGGGCGTGCAGAAACCCCTATCCCCGTTGTCATTCCGTTCCTTCACGCCCGTTGCGCCCCCTGTTGATGTCAAGCGTAATCGTATTGCACAATACAGACATGGACAAGATCAGCGCATCCCCGCCCTGCCCCACGCGCCAAGCCTATGCCGAGCTGCAACAGGCCTACGATCACTTCAACGCGCAGCTCTACGGCGGGCAGTTGCCGGCGTGCCTGATTACCTTGCAGCGAGAAAAACGTACCTGCGGGTACTTTTGTGCCAAACGCTTCAGCAACGTCCATGGCGCGCTGGCCGATGAGATCGCCATGAACCCCACCTACTTCGCGACGGTGCCGCTGGCCGAGACCATGCAGACACTGGTGCATGAGATGTGCCACCTGTGGCAACACCACTTTGGCCAGCCCGGCCGCGGGCGCTATCACAACGAACAATGGGCCGCCAGGATGGAGTCGATGGGCTTGATGCCCTCTTGCACCGGGAAGCCGGGCGGCAAGCGCACGGGCGATCAGATGGGGGACTACGCCATCGAGGGCGGGCCGTTTCTGGCCGCCTGCGCCGAGCTGCTGACCCAGGACTTCAAGATCAGTTGGTACGACCGCTTTCCGGCCATCGAGCAGGTGCGCGCCGGTCAGGCCAGCATGGCCATGCAGCTTGCCGCCGCTGTCGGCGGCGGCAGCGTGCCGGCGCAATCGATCAAGGGCATGACCGACCTGGTGCTGGCCGCGGCCGCGATGGATTCATCCCCAACGCCCCAGGCCGCGCCGCAGCCCAACAAGTCCAACCGCGTCAAATACGTCTGCCCCTGCGCCAAACAGGTGTGGGGCAAGCCAGCGCTGAAGCTGATCTGCGGGGACTGCGGGGAAGGGTTTGACCTCGCCGCTTGACAGCCCGCCGGCGTGGTGCTATGGTTTACTCCGTGATCTGCCGAAAGGCACCACGCGGCGTCTCAACTCTTGAAAGGCGCACGAGCCGGCCCCCAAGGCCGGTTCCAGAGTGTTTTTTTTGCAACCCGGACAGGGATCGCGTTTCCCTGTCCTCGGCCCTTGCGGCCCGAGTGCCGGGCTGCGTGATCTCCAAGTCCATTTTTTTGGAGATCATCATGAACGCATCCGTTCAACAAGCCCGTTCCGACTACTTCAACCTGATCACGTCGGGAGTCGGTTACCTCAACCGTACCCGCTGGGTCGCTACCAAGAACACCGGCGGTCGCAAGGCCGCGCCGTTCCTGTCGTGCAGCGTTTCCGCGCTGCGCGGCAGCGTTGACGCGCCTGCCTCCACCTACTTCGACCTCCGCGTTACCGGGCGTGAGGCCATCGAGATGGTCGAACGCCTGGCGGTGGATGTGGAGGCTCGGCGCAAGGTCTTCATCTCGTTCAACGCCGGGGATATCTATCCCCACATATACGACCGTGAGGTCCGCGACAATCGTGGTCAAAAGACCGGCGAGAAGGAAACGGCAGCCCTGATCAAGGGCCGGCTGCTCCTCATCAACAGCATCACCATAGATGGTGTGAACGTGTACAGGCGCGATCCTGAAGCCGCTGCACCAGCCGATGACGATGTTCCGCCCGGCGACGACGCGGATCAAGACAACGGTGAAGCACAAGCTCAGGACGCCGCGCCCGAAGCGCAATCGCACCCCGTTGAGGATGATGCCCAGCCTGAACGCCGGGCGCCTCTTGCACAACGGAGCTCGCAGCCGGTTGTCCGCCAACCGCAAGCGCGCATCAACGGTCAGCGCTTCGCCCCTCGGGGTGGTTGCGCTGCGCCCGCCCGTGAAGCAGCCATGGCCTGAGTTCCAGCGCCTGGCCAACCCCACAACCCCTCGCTCACCTTTGGGTGACGAGGGGTTGTTTTCATCAAGCTCAAAAAATGGAGATCCAATGACCGGCATACCCAAAACGAAGATAGAGACCGAGGGCGAAGCCGCCCTGCGGCGACTGTTTGATGTCGCAAACGGCCATAGCGGGCAATGCAAGATCATCGCTCGCTTTCTGGTCGGGCTGTACAACGGCGACCGCTTCCCCTTCGACTTGACGGACTTTCGAGTCATCGACTCTGCGCTTTTCGACGACTGCCTTGCCGTGCTCAAGATGGACGCCGCGCCACGGCGCGAAGTTCACGCCTTCTTTCCCGATGGCGGCCACCAGTTTGAAAAGCTGGCGGAAGACTGGGGCATCACCGATCATCGCCTGATGCGCCTGGCGCTGAAAGACTTCCGCGAACGCCATGGACAACCGGCGTAGTCGGTCAAAGTTAACGTGAGTTAATGGAAACCGATGTAAAGACCAAAAAAATGCCAACAAAGTCACGTTTTAGGCTATCCTTGCCGTGCTTTGCGAGTGTTTGGCGGTGTCACTTCGAATAACCGCTGTCAGCTGACTGAGGCACGTCAACCCCTGAAGCGTGCACGCGGCTCTTGCCGCCGGGGTGCATGTTGGTCTACCAGCGAACTGGACACACACCTTGCTGAACCAGTAGACCCAAACTGGCAGGCACGCAAGCCTGTCAGGGACTTCAAGCCCTTGAGCGCCCGGTCTGCTTCGGCAGACCGGGTGTCTCTTTATCCATCCACCCCTCGGGACGGCCGCGACTGTCCCGCTTGGGGCGCGCCGTGGCTTTCTGCTCCCGATGCAACTCAAGAAAGCATCACCATCATGATTACCGCGGAGAATGCCGTCTTGCGCGTCAAGCGCATCCGGCAAAGCAGAAACGGGGCGTTCAGCGTCGGCGAACTGTGTACCGATTTCGGCGAGTTCAAGGTCAAGGATCCGCTGCTCGAACAGTTCGATGAAGGCGTGTACGACGTCACGGCGTGGATCTACGAGATCGGCCTGGCCCAGTACGTTGCCTACGGCAAGGGCGTTACTGAAATACGCGCCCGTCTGCATGACATACAGGTCCACGCCGAGGATCGGCGGCCCGCGCCGGACGAACCCAGCGAGATGGATCCGCTGGACGAACCAGAGCAGATCAGACTGCCCAAGGCGCCATCGAAACCCACCCA
The DNA here is from genome assembly GCA_009778355.1 of Desulfovibrionaceae bacterium. Taxonomy (GTDB): domain Bacteria; phylum Pseudomonadota; class Gammaproteobacteria; order Burkholderiales; family Burkholderiaceae_C; genus Ottowia. The sequence continues at coordinate 3,837 of WRJY01000105.1, forward strand.
ACAGGCCGCCGGCGATGGTGGCGACAAGCGCTGGGACAAGTTCAAGAAAAAACCCGGCAAGGCCAGGATCGACGACAGCAAGCCCGAGATGGCCACGCAGCCCGAGCAGGCCAGCCCGTTCGATGAAGAAACGCTCAAAGCCATCGAAAGACGCGAACCGATCCAGGTCGACATGAGCCAGGATCGCGCGGTATTGAGAAGTCTCATCGCGGGACTGAAGGAGCGGGGTTACCGCTTCGACTCCCTGTCGGAGCAGAAACTCTGGATTCCGGTTGACTGACGACAAGAAGGCCCGTCACAGGGCCTTCGATCAGCCCGCCCGTGCGGCGGGCTGACCACTGCGCCGCTTGGCGCGATGCAGTGGCCAGCCCGCC
>WRJY01000106.1 GCA_009778355.1 Desulfovibrionaceae bacterium
CGATGGCTTGCAGGCGCGGCAGAAACTGGCGGATGCGGAAGTCGCTCAGGGCGCTGCCGCCGTCAAAAAAATGGATGTGCTGGGTCACGTCGGATCGCTTGGAATAACTCGGCTTCTTCCCCCGCTGGGGAAGCGGCTTGTCTGAGCGTCGCAAGAGCCGCAAAGTCAATTTTTAATTTTATCTGCCGGGCGATCTCGGTAATCCAGGCTTTTTTACCGTCAGCGGCGCCTGAGAGCTCAGGGGAGAACGAAAGGCCGCGGAGCAGGCCATGCGTAGCAGCCGTGGCCGGATCTGCGCCGGCCATTGGCTGCCCCACCCACCCGCAGGGAGGCTGTCGCGAAAGCCTCTCCGCTCCCCTCGCCCGCTTGCGGGCGAAGGAGAAAGACCGAGGGCGAAGGCGTTTTGCGACAGCCTCCAGGAAGCGGGGAGAAGCCGCGTCAGCAGCTCAGAGGGGCATAATTTTCATATGAGCATCACCATCAAGGACGCCGCCGGCATCGCGGCCATGCGGCAGGCTTGCCGGCTGGCTTCAGAAGTGCTGGACGCGATCACGCCGCACGTCAGGCCGGGCATCGCCACGCTGGAAATCGACCGCTTGTGCGCCGAGGCCATGGCCGCGCGCGGCGTGCGCTCGGCCACCGTGGGCTACCAGCCGCCCGGCTACCCGCCCTACCCCGGCCACGTGTGCACATCGGTCAACCAGGTGGTGTGCCACGGCATCCCCAGCGGCAAGCCGCTGAAAAAAGGCGACATCGTCAACGTCGATGTCACCGTCGTCACCCCGGACGGCTGGTACGGCGATTCGAGCCGCATGTTCGAGGTCGGCCCGGCGTCGATTGCCGCGCGCCGCCTGTGCGCGCTGACTTGCGACGCCATGTGGCTGGGCATCGAGCAGGTGCGGCCCGGCGCGCGGCTGGGCGACATCGGCCACGCGATCCAGAAGTTCGTCGAAGGCCACGGCCTGTCGGTGGTGCGCGAGTTCTGCGGCCACGGCATCGGCCAGAAGTTCCATGAGGAGCCGCAGGTGCTGCACTACGGCAAACCCGGCACGGGCGAGGAACTGGCACCGGGCATGACCTTCACCATCGAGCCGATGGTCAACATCGGGCGGCCCGACATCAAGGAGCAGCCCGACGGCTGGACCATCGTCACGCGCGACCGCTCGCTGTCCGCGCAGTGGGAGCACACCGTGCTGGTCACGCCCACGGGGTATGAAGTATTGACGCTGTCCGAAGGCAGCCCGCCCGCACCCGCGTTCGTCAAGGGCATGGCGCCGGCGACCTGAAAGCGCGCGCAATGCAGCCCCCGGCCAGCAATTACCGCCAGCGCAAGCAGGCCCTGCTGGAGGCCATGCGCGCGCAAGGACCGTCGATGCGCGGCGTGCGCCAGGCGCTGGCGCGGCTGTCCGGCCTGGCCGATGACACCCTGACCGCCCTGTGGCGCGCCGCCGGTTTCGATGCCGGCCTGGCCTTGCTGGCGGTGGGCGGATTGGGGCGCGGCGAGTTGTTTCCCTGCTCCGACATCGACGTGCTGCTGCTGCTGCCGCCCGGCGCCGACCCGGCCGCCGACGCGGCGCTGCGCCAGCGCATCGAGGGCTTCATTAGCAGTTGCTGGGACGCCGGGCTGGAAATCGGCTCCAGCGTGCGCACCATCGAACAATGCCTGGAAACAGCGCAGGCCGACATCACCGTGCAGACGGCCCTGCTCGAAGCGCGCCTGGTCACCGGCTCGCGCGCGCTGCTGCGCCAGTTCCAGCAGCGTTTCGCGGCCCGGCTCGACGCGCTGGACTTCTTCACCGCCAAGCGGCTGGAAATGCGCCAGCGCCACGCCAAGTACGAGGACACGCCCTACGCGCTGGAGCCCAACTGCAAGGAATCGCCCGGCGGCCTGCGCGACTTGCAGATCATTTTGTGGACGGCGCGCGCCGCCGGCATCGGCAGCCGCTGGCAAGACCTGGCCCGGGCCGGTCTGGTCACGCCGCACGAGTTGCGCCAGTTGCGCCACAACGAGGCGGTGCTCTCGGCCATCCGCGCGCGGCTGCACATCGTCGCCCGCCGGCGCGAGGACCGGCTGGTGTTCGACCTGCAAAACACGGTCGCCGAATCGTTCGGCTACGCGCACCGCTTTGCCGACGATGGCCGCATGGTGACGCGCGCCAGCGAAGAGCTGATGCGGCGCTACTACTGGGCCGCCAAGGCAGTAACCCAGCTCAACCAGGTGCTGCTGCAAAGCATCGAGCAACACCTGCGCGCCGCGCGCGGCGAACGCCCGCCCGCGCCGCGCCGCATCAACCCGCGCTTTTTCGACAACGGCGGCCTGCTCGAAGTGGCCAGCGACGACCTGTACCAGCGCCAGCCGCGCGCCATTCTCGAAACCTTTCTGCTGTTCGCCCAGAACCCCGGCATCAAGGGGCTGTCGGCGCGCACCCTGCGCGCGCTCTACAACGCGCGGCTGCTCATGAACCGCGCGTTTCGCGCCGACCCGGCCAACCGCCGCGCCTTTCTGGCCATCTTGCAGCAGCCGCAGGGCATCACGCACGCCTTCCGTCTGATGAACCAGACCTCGGTGCTGGGGCGCACCCTGTGGGTGTTTCGCCGCATCGTCGGGCAGATGCAGCACGATTTGTTCCACGTCTATACGGTGGACCAGCACATCCTGATGGTGCTGCGCAACGTGCGGCGTTTTTTCATGGCCGAACACGCGCACGAATACCCGTTCTGCTCACAACTCGCCGCCGGCTGGGACAAGCCCTGGGTGCTGTACACCGCGGCGCTGTTTCACGACATCGCCAAAGGCCGCGGCGGCGACCATTCCGAGCTGGGCGCCATCGAAGCGCGGCGCTTTTGCCGCCAGCACGGCATTCAGCAGCAAGACGCCCGGCTGATCGAATTTCTGGTGCGCGAACACCTGTCGATGGCCAACATCGCCCAGAAGCAGGACCTCAGCGACCCCGGCGTGATCGAGGCGTTTGCCCGGCGCGTCGGCGCCGAGCGCAACCTCACCGCGCTGTACCTGCTGACGGTGGCCGACGTGCGCGGCACCAGCCCCAAGGTCTGGAACGCCTGGAAAGGCAAGCTGCTGCAAGACCTGTACGAACTGACGGTGCGCGCCCTGGGCGGCCGCGCGCCCGACGCGGGCGCCGTCATCGAAGCGCGCAAGCGCCAGGCGCTGATCCAACTGGCGCTGACCGCCGAACCGCCCCAGGCCCGCCAGGCGCTGTGGGACACCCTGCACGTCAGCTACTTCATGCGCCACGACGCCGGCGACATCGCCTGGCACACGCGCCACCTCGCCCGCTACGTGTGCCCGGCAGCGCACGGCGGCGATGGCGATGATGGCGACGCAACAACCACCCCCGCCACCATCGTGCGGGCGCGCCTGTCGCCCATCGGCGAGGGCCTGCAAGTACTGGTGTACGCCAAGGACCAGCCCGACCTGTTCGCCCGCATCTGCGGCTACTTCGACCGCGCCGGCTTTTCCATTCTGGACGCCAAGATCCACACCACGCGCGATGGCCGCGCGCTGGACACCTTCCAGATCGTCAGCGCGCTCGAAGCCGAGGACTACCGCGACCTCATGGGCCAGGTCGAGGCCGGCCTGCCCCCCGCCATCGAAAGCCAGGCTGCGCTGCCCCCGCCGCGCCTGGGCCGCGCGTCGCGCCGCGTCAAGAGCTTTCCCATCGTTCCGCGCGTCGACCTGCGGCCCGATGAAAAAGCCCAACGCTGGCTGCTCGCCGTCACCGCCAGCGACCGCGTCGGCCTGCTCTACGGCATCGCCCGCGTGCTCGGCAGCCGCCAGATCAACGTCGAACTGGCCAAAATCACCACCTTGGGCGAGCGCGTCGAAGACGTGTTCCTGCTGCAAGGCGACCAGTTGCAAGACGGCAAAACCCAGTTGCGCATCGAGCAGGAACTGATACAGGTTCTGGGCGAGTAACGCCCCTGCCCCCGCGGCCCATGGCGCGGTTGCGGCAAGTTGGAGCAGAAGAACCCGTCATGGCGAAGAGTGTGCTTTGCCTCGTGCAATCCATCGATCCCCATGAAGCCCCAACCGGCTGGCGATGGCATGAATTCATGGCAAAAGTCAATGCAATCTCCCCCGTCCGGCGGCAAGCTTGCGAGCGCTCTCCAACGGCGCTTGCGCAACCATAATGCCCATGTGCACCTTGTATGGATGCCTCCCGGCAATAGGTAGAAACCCGCATTGGTGTTGTGAAGAAGTCGGCTGCTGCCTTGTATCCGGCCTTGCGTGT
>WRJY01000107.1 GCA_009778355.1 Desulfovibrionaceae bacterium
TGCCGCGCAAGCAAATCCTCGCCGGGTGTCCAACCCGGCTGCGGTTTGCGCCTTGCATCCACTGCCTTTGCGGGGCAACGGGCGCCATGGAAATAGTGTGAACAGGCCCTAAAAACGGCAGTTACCTGGACTTGGCCGACGAACAGGCCGATGCTCAATTTTTTGGCTACCCGGGCACTGCGCGCGACCCAAGCACACGTGATCAAACGCAAGGCGCCGTAAGCAGCGGCCCTTCTCACCTGAGCGCCTGACGATTTGGCGCGCTGCGCTGCTTGAGGAAATTGCCCTGGGCCGCTGCGTGAGCAGCCGGGGGCCACCAGAATTCGCGCGCGGTCAAGCGCAAGACAGCGAGCAAGTTCAGCGTGCACCGCCGGGGCGCAGTGCTTCACCGAAGGCATCAACCGGTTTCTGTGGTGCGTACCTGAACAGTATTGGGGACAGATAACAGTTTTGCCGATTACCCACTCGTCTACAGAACAACCAGCTTGCCCATCTGGAACGCACCTTTCATGTCATCAGGCACTTCGCCGATCCAGCCGCAGGGGAAGTGACCGGCCAGGTACCAGTACTCCAGCAACTGATAGTACCGACTCAGCGGCGCCACCCTCTCCCGCAAGCGAGCGAGGGAAGTGTTGGCCCATTGCCCGCTTGGAGGCCGCAAAAGGCGCGAGGCAATTTCTCCCTTCCCCGCTGAGGGAAGGAACTGGCGCTTTGAGACTGAGCCGCGATAATCCCCATCTTGAAACCTTCACTCCTGCCCGAAGTCAACCTGTCCGAAAGCGGCGGCGTGCGCTATTTGCACCTGGGAAGCGAGTGGGTGCAGGGTTCGATGCGTCTGGACGCGCCGTTCGACATCGACCTGGAATACGTGCAGCGCATGATGGCCTGGCTGCTGTTCGTGCCGCTGGCGTCCGTGGCGGGCCGCCATGCCATGCAGTTGGGGCTTGGCGCGGGCGCGATCACCAAGTTTTGCTACAAAAAATTGAGCATGACCTGCACTGCGGTGGAGATCAATCCGCGCGTGGCCGATGTGTGCCGGGCCTGGCTGCGGCTGCCGCCCGAGGGCGAGCGCCTGCGCGTGGTGATTGCCGACGCGGCGCGGGAAATCCGGCGTGATGAGTGGCTGGGCACCGTCGATGCGCTGGCCGTGGACCTGTACGACGACGATGCCGCCGCGCCCCTGCTCGACAGCGCCGCGTTTTATGCCGACTGCCGGCGCCTGCTGACCGCGGACGGCTGCATGACGGTGAACCTGTTTGGCCGCGCGGCCAGTTTCGAGCGCAGCCTGGCGCGCATTGCCGAGGCGTTTGGCGAGCGCGCGGTGTGGGCCTTCAAGCCTACCCGCGAAGGCAATGCGGTGGTGCTGGCGCAGCGCGCGCCCACGCGGCCCAGGCGCGGCGCGCTGCAAGCGCAGGCCGAGGCGATCGAGGCGCGCTGGCCGCTGCCGGCGCGCAAGTGGCTCAGGGTTTTCAAGGCGACTCATCTGTGAAACAAAGCGCCAAAACAACCCCTTTGACGCACCACGGTCCGGTGCAGTGGCGGCTGTTGACGGACTGGATGCGTGAAGACGGGGTCATCACCGCCGCCGAGGCCGAGCGCACCATCGCGCGCTGCTCGCGCGCCGAAAGCGCGCAACCGGCGCTGGTGCAGCTGGCGGCGGTGGGGATCGGGCGCGCCAGCGATGGCCGGCCAATGGACGTGGAAGAGTTGACGCAGTACCTGGCGTTGCGCGCGCAGGCCGTGGCCGATGGAATGCGCCCGCTGCGCCTGGCCGAGGTGATTGCGGCGACGCCATCGCTTTGACGCGGGGGTTGTTTCCCGCAAGCCACGGCGCGATGGCTGAGTTTGTTGCCGCCGGCGGCGCAGCCGTGGAAAAATGCGCCATGGGGCTTGCGGTTGTGGTCAATCACTGGCTCGATCGCGAAATTCCCGTGGTTTTTTGAGGGAGCGAATCCGTGCGCATCAAGAACCAGAAAGATTTTCTTGCCGGGCTGCTCTATGCCGCCGCGGGCATGGCCTTTGCTTTCCGGGCCAGCAGCCAGCCCATCGGCAACGGCGACCATGTGGCCCACGGCTACTTTCCGCTGGTGCTGGGCGTCGCGCTGACCCTCATCGGCGCCGTCGTGACGCTCCAGTCGCTGGCGCTCGAAACGCCAGACGGCAACCCGGCCGGCCAATGGGCCTTCAGGCCGCTGATCTGCATTAGCGCAGCCAACTTCGCGTTCGGCGCCCTGCTGGGCGGCATTCCCGGCCTCGGCGTGCCCGCCATGGGCCTGGCGCTGGCGGCTTTCGGCCTGGTGATGCTGTCGGCCATGGCGGGGCCGGCATTGCGCTGGGGCGAGGCGCTGATCCTGGCGCTGATCCTCGCCGCCGGCAGTTGGGCAGCGCTGGCGTGGGCGCTGAACCTTCGGCTCCAAGTCTGGCCCGCCTTTTTCAACGCGGGCTGAAAGCTTCTCGCCATGGATCTGCTCCACAACCTGGCGCTCGGTTTCAGCGTCGCCCTGACGATGCAAAACCTGTTCTGTGCCTTCGCCGGCTGCCTGCTGGGCATGGTGATCGGGGTGTTGCCCGGCGTTGGCCCGGCGCTCGCCATCGCCATGCTGCTGCCGGCCACCCATGCGCTGGCGCCTGCGCCGGCGCTCATCATGCTGGCCGGCATCTACTACGGCGCGCAGTACGGCGGCGCGGCCACGGCCATTTTGGCCGACCTGCCGGACAAATCGCCGCCGGCCGCGATGATCGACGGCCTTCAGATGGCGCGCAAGGGGCGCGCGGGGCCGGCGCTGGCGGCGGCGGGCATCGGCTCGTTCATCGCCGGTTGTTTCGGCGTCCTGATGCTGACGGTCTTCGCCGCGCCGCTGACCAGAATGGCTTTCGCGTTCGGCCCGGCGGAGTACTTCTCGCTGATGGCGCTGGGCCTGACCGGCGCCGTGGCGCTGGCCCCGGGCTCGCTGGTCAAGGCCATCGGCATGGCCGTGCTGGGCCTGCTGCTGGGTCTGGCCGGCGCCGACGCGATGCCGGGCGCGGCGCGCTTTTCGTCCGGCATTCCCGAACTGACCGGCGGCGCCGGCGTCATCGTCATCGCCACGGGCCTGTTCGGTTACGGCCAGATCATTGCCGCCCTGTCGCGCCCGCAGGAAAAGCGCCAGTTCCTCGCCGCCAGTTTGAAACATATTTACCCCACCGCGGAAGACCTCAAGCTGATGACGCCGGCCATCCTGCGCGGCACGCTGCTCGGCGCCCTGCTGGGCGTTCTGCCCGGCGGCGGCGCGCTGCTGTCGGCGTTCGCGGCCCGCGCGCTGGAGAAAAAAACCCGGCTCAAGCCGGGCGAAGCGCCGTTCGGCAAAGGCAACATCCGCGGCGTGGCCGCGCCCGAATCGGCCAGCAACGCGGGCGCGCAAACCGCCTTCATCCCGCTGCTGATGCTAGGCATCCCGCCCAACGCGGTGATGGCGCTGATGGCGGGCGCAATGGCCATCCACGGCATCCAGCCCGGCCCGCAGGCGATGGCCGGCAACCCCGGCCTGTTCTGGGGCCTGATCGCCTCCATGTGGATCGGCAACCTGATGCTGCTCGTGCTGAACCTGCCGCTGATCGGCCTGTGGAGCAAGCTGCTGGCGCTGCCCTACCGCTGGCTGTTTCCGGCCATCGTGCTGCTTTGCGCCCTGGGCGTTTATTCGATCAACGGCGACGCCGGGGATGTCTGGATGGCAGGCTGGCTCGGCATCGCCGGCTACGTCTTCATCAAGCTGGACATGGAACCGGCGCTGCTGCTGCTGGGCTTCATCCTCGGCCCCATGATGAGCAAGAACCTGCTGGAGGCGCTGCACCAGTCGGGCGGCGACTGGAGCGTGCTGCTCACGCGCCCGCTGTCGGCCTCGCTGCTGACCGTGGCGGCTCTGCTGCTGGTCATCGCACTGCTGCCGGCGGTCAAAACGCGCCGCAAGAAGGTCTTCGCCGAGGGCTGAGAGCCTGCTGCGCATAATGCGCGCATCCGACTGGATGGGACGACACACGCATGGACTTGGGTATCGCGGGCAAATGGGCGCTGGTGTGCGGCGCCAGCAAGGGCTTGGGGCTGGGCTGCGCCGAGGCGCTGGCGGGCGAGGGCGTCAACGTGGTCATGGTGGCGCGCGGCCAGCAGGCGTTGCAGGCGGCAGCCGCTGGCGTGCGCGCCCAGCCAGGCGGCGCGCGGGTCACGGCGGTGGCCGCCGACATCACCACGCCCGCCGGGCGCGCGGCGGCCCTGGCGGCG
>WRJY01000108.1 GCA_009778355.1 Desulfovibrionaceae bacterium
CCCCGCCGCGCCTGCCGCCGGCGCGCCCGGCCCGAGCCTGGTGGAGCGGCTCGAACTGATCGCCCGCCAGGACGAACAACGCGCCCGCGCCGCCGACCCGCCGCGCCTGGTCGGCATGATGCTGATCGCCTGGGGCGTGCTGACCCTGCTGGGCGCTTTGGTGATGCTGGCGCGCGGCGGCGGTTCTCATGGCGGCCTTTACTATCTGTTCTGCGCTCTGGGCGCGGCGGCGGTCGGCTGGCTGCTGATGCAATGCAGCCGCTGGGCCATGGCGCTGCATGGCGCGCTGCTGCTGGCGGCGCTGGGCTGGGCCTGGCACGGCGCGCGCGGCAATTGGTTGACGCTGCTGCTACAGGCCGCGCCGCTGCTCATTCCCGCCTTCTGGATGGCGGCGCCGCAGGTGCGCGAACCGCTGGAATAGGAACATCGACATGGACGCCTACGTTTTCCCGCCCGCTGCGCAAGCCGCCGTCGCCGTGCGCGGCACAAGCCGGAGGTACGCCGTCAGCCGCATCTTCTGCGTTGGCCGCAACTACGCCGCCCACGCGCGCGAAATGGGGTTCGACCCCGACCGCGAGCCGCCGTTTTTCTTCAACAAAACGCCCATCGACCTGGTTGCCAGCGGCAGCGCCATTGCCTATGCGCTGGGCACCAACAACTTTCACTACGAGATGGAACTGGTCATCGCCATCGGTAAACCGGCCCTGCGCATTGCGCCGCAACAGGCGCTGGACTGCGTGTGGGGCTACGCCTGCGGCCTGGACATGACGCGGCGCGACTTGCAGGCCATGGCGCGCGACAAGGGCCAGCCCTGGGACTTCGGCAAGGACTTTGAAGGCAGCGCCGTCATCGGCGCGCTGGCGCCAGCCAGCGAAATCGGCCACCCGGACAGCGGCGTCATCCAGCTCAGCGTGAACGGCCAGCTCAGGCAAAGCGCCGACTTGAAGGACATGATCTGGAACGTGCCCGAAGTGCTGTCCAACCTGTCCACGTACTACCACCTGCGGCCCGGCGACCTGATCTACACCGGCACCCCCGAAGGCGTGGGCCCGGTGCGGCCCGGCGACCGCCTCACCGGCCGGATCGACGGCGTAGGCGAAATCGCCCTCGCCATCGGCCAGCCGGAGTGACCTTGGAAGCGGCCTTCAGGGTAGGCGTTCGGGCTGGCTCACGGCTTGGCTGGTTTGCGGCGTGGCGGCTGGCGCGCTGCGCGGGGCTTGCGGCGCTCGGTCATCTCGCGGCCGGCGGCGGCCAGCGCGGCGGCGTCCAAGCGCTCGCGCGCCAGGGGGTAGGCCAGCGACTCTTCCAGCGCCAGGTGTTCCAGGCAAAGCCGGGTGAACAGTTGCACCGACTCCTGCAACGGTTCGGGTTCCGGCCAATGGTTACCGTTGACCACCGCCGACAGCAAGGGGCCGATTTCCAGCCAGTTCTGCTCGATCCAGCCGTGGTCCTGGCGCAGGCGGCTGGCAGCCTCGACCGCCTGCGGGTCGCCGCTGGCTTGCAGCGCGGGAAACACGTGTTTTTCCTCATCCAGGTGATGCTCGCGCGCCGTGGTGTCGAACCAGTGCACGGCGTGTTGCAGTTGCTCGCGCCCGGCAGGCTGCAACTGGCCCTGCATCAGGGAATCGACCGCGCGGTTCATGTGCAGCAGTTCGGCGCGCATGTGCTGGTGCGCTTGATCCAGGCACTCGAACAACGCGCTCGCGCCGGCACGCTCAGGGCTGGGGGCCGCAGGAGACATGGCTGATTCCTTTGTGTTCACGATCGGGCTGGCGCGGTCGGCGCCATGGATCATTATGTTGTCGAAAGCGCGCTGCGACAATCACGCCATCATCACGACCTGACCGGCCCCGCCCGTTGCCCGCATGACTCCATCGCTTGCCGACCGCCTTGCCGTCTGGGCGCAGTACCTGCTGCCCAAGCGCGCGCTCACGCAACTGGCCGGCGTGGCGGCGCGGGCCGATCTGGGCGGCCTCTCGCACGCCGCCATGCGCCGCTTCGCCGTCCGCTACGGCGTGGACATGAGCGAGGCGCTGGAGCCGCGCATTGAAAGCTACGCCAGTTTCAACGAATTTTTCACTCGCGCCCTGCGCCCGGACGCCCGTCCGCTGGCCGCGGCGGACTATGTCTGCCCGGTGGATGGCGCCATCAGTCAGTTCGGGTCTATCGAGCAGGACTGGATTTTTCAGGCCAAGGGGCATGGCTACAGCACGCAGGCGCTGCTGGGGGGCGACGCGGCGCTGGCCGCCGAATTTGAAAACGGCCAGTTCGCCACGCTGTACCTGAGTCCGCGCGACTACCACCGCATTCACATGCCTTGCGCCGGCCGGCTGGAGCGCATGGTGCATGTGCCGGGCGCGTTGTTTTCGGTCAACCCGGTGACGGCGCGCGGCGTGCCGGGGCTGTTCGCGCGCAACGAGCGCGTGGTTTGCCTGTTCGACACTGCGCGCGGCCCCCTGGTGCTGGTGCTGGTGGGGGCCACCATCGTGGGCAGCATGGCCGTGGCCTGGCATGGTGTGGTCAACCCGCCGCGGCCCGGCAAGGTGCGCCGCTTCGACTACGCCGGCCAGGGCATCGATCTGGGCCAGGGCGCCGAAATGGGGCGTTTTCTGCTCGGCTCCACCGTGGTGCTGCTGTGGCCGCAAGGCACGCTGCGCTTCAACCCCGTCTGGGCCAGCGGTCGCGCCGTGCGCATGGGGCAGGCGCTGGGCTGGGCGCTGGGGTGAAATAATCCATGACCATCCAGGACAGGGGTAGGGCCAGTTCATGATTCTCGTTACCGGCGGCGCCGGGTTCATCGGCAGTAATTTCATTCTCGACTGGCTCGCGGACAGCGGCGAGCCGGTGCTCAATCTCGACAAGCTCACCTACGCCGGCAATCTGGGTAGCCTGGCGTCGCTGCGGGACGATGCGCGGCATGTGTTCGTGCAGGGCGACATCGGCGACGCCCCGCTGGTGGACCGCCTGCTGGCCACGCACCGGCCTCGCGCCATCGTGAACTTCGCGGCGGAAAGCCACGTGGACCGCTCGATCCACGGCGCGGGCGAGTTCATCGAGACGAACATCGTGGGCACGTTCCGGCTGCTCGAATCGGCGCGGGGCTACGTGGCCGCGCTGCCGCCGGACGAGCAGGCGGCGTTCCGCTTTCTGCATGTGTCCACCGACGAGGTGTATGGCACGCTCGCCCCCGCCGCGCCGGCCTTTACCGAGCAGCACGGCTACGAACCCAACAGCCCCTACAGCGCCAGCAAGGCCGCCAGCGACCATTTGGCCCGCGCCTGGCACCACACGCACGGGCTGCCGGTGCTGACCACCAACTGCTCCAACAACTACGGGCCGTATCACTTTCCCGAAAAGCTGATTCCTCTGATGATCGTCAATGCGCTGGCCGGCAAGCCGCTGCCGGTGTATGGCGACGGGCAGCAGGTGCGCGACTGGCTTTACGTGAAAGACCATTGCAGCGCCATCCGCCGCGTGCTGGGCGCGGGCCAGCCGGGCCAGACTTACAACATCGGCGGCTGGAACGAAAAAACCAACCTGACCATCGTCCACACCATCTGCGACCTGCTCGACGAGTTGTCGCCGCGCGCCGGCGGGCAAAGCTACCGCGCGCAGATCACCCACGTGGCCGACCGCCCCGGTCACGACCGGCGCTACGCCATTGACGCGCGCAAGATCGAGCGCGAACTCGGCTGGCGCCCGGCGGAAACGTTTGACAGCGGCATCCGCAAAACCGTGGCCTGGTATCTGGCCAACCCCGATTGGGTGCGCGGCGTGCAAAGCGGCGCGTACCGCGAATGGCTCACCCTTCAATACGGCCCGCAATGACGGCGATTCTGCTGCTGGGCAAAAACGGGCAGGTCGGCTGGGAGTTGCAGCGCAGCCTGGCGCCGCTGGGCACTGTGATGGCGCCGGGCCGGCAAGGGGCGGACGGCCTGTGCGGCGACCTGGCCGACCTCGATGGCCTGGCTGCCACGGTGCGGGCCATGCGCCCGGCGGTGATCGTCAACGCCGCCGCCTACACCAACGTGGACAAGGCCGAGGCCGAGCCCGATCTGACCCGCCGCATCAACGCCCAAGCGCCTGCCGCGCTGGCGCGCGAGGCCGCCGCCTGCGGCGCGCTGCTGGTGCACTACAGCACCGACTACGTGTTCGACGGCAGCGGCGACAAACCCTGGACCGAGGACGCGCCCACCGGCCCGCTCAACGTCTATGGCCGCACCAAGCTGGAGGGCGAGCAGGCCATTCGCGCCAGCGGCTGCGCTCACCTGATCCTGCGCACCAGTTGGGTCTATGCCGCGCGCGGCGGCAACTTCGCCA
>WRJY01000109.1 GCA_009778355.1 Desulfovibrionaceae bacterium
CATGAGCAACTGCAAGACATTGCCGCAAGGCCCCAACTGGTGCGTTCGTTCTTCGGACATCCAAGTGTCGCCTATATTGCTGACTTGTGGGTAATGCGGCTCGGATCGATAGCATGGCTATTTACGGATAAGTTCTTAGTTGCTACTGAGCCGTCTCGAGCATGGGCGCGTCGTCCAAGTCGAGTTGGTGCACGACGTGTACTTGCACACTGGCCAACAGGTCGTGGGGACTCAGCACCGGAATGTCGAAGCATTCCTGTTCGATCAGCTTTCGCACATGGCGGCGGACATCGACTGCAGCGACGATGGCCTCGGGCTGGAAACTCTTGACGGCATCGGCAAAATGCCGCATCAGACGTGTGATCTGTACCGGATCCAGCGTCAGTTGCTGAACCCCGCCATGATCCTGCACCGCGGCGCGGAGCATTTCCTCCATATCCGGCGCCAGTACGATGATGCTTAAATGGCCGTTGGGCGCATAGCGGTAAGTCAACTGGCGTCTGAGACTCACGCGCACCATCTCCGTCAGTGCGTACACGTCTTTTTCCCGCGGCGCGGCATCGGCCACTGTCTCCAAAATATCGCGCAAATTGCGGATCGCGACTTCTTCCTCCACCAAGCGGCGCAAAATTTCCGCCAAACGGGCCGTTGGAAGCACGCGCCCTATCTCCTTGACCACGTCGGGCAGTTCCGCACTGGCGCGCGCGAGCAGGTGGCTGGTTTCTTGCGTGCCCAAAAACGATCCAGCGTGCCGGCGCAGCGCTTCATGCACGGCAGTCACGATGGCATGGATCGCGCCCGTAGCCTGGAACTCGCCTTGCACGACTGGAATTTCATGAATGAGCAGGCGCCAATCAGCCGCCGGCGGGTCTTTCTGAGGGGCTTCCAACTGATGCACCAGATGTACGTCGATACGCGGCAGACGCAAACCCAGATAAAGCTGAAAGTAATCCAATATGCCTTCCAGGCGGTGCAACAGCTCTTGGCTGTCGTCAGCCGACAAACGTCCGGCGGGCAGCTCGAGTAGCAACGGCACGATGGGCCTTGGCGGTGCGGCGTTGGTGAACGTGTCCGCGGGACCTTCGACAGCGCGGCGGCGCACGGCGGCGATCTTCGGACGCGCAAAACGCTCCCAGCGCACGCGCAGGGCGGGCGTCAACATGGCCCCGGCGCCAAACAGCCCAAATCCAAGCATCAGGAAAACAAGCGCCGGAAAGCCAGGCACCATGGCAAACAGCGCGCACAGTCCGCTGGCCACCAACAGCACGCGCGGCTTGGCCATCAACTGGCGGCCAATGGTGTCGCCCAGATTTTTGTCGTGCTCATCATCGGTGGTACGCGTCACCAGCAGGCCAGCCGACATGGCGCCCAGTAACGCGGGAATCTGGGTCACCATGCCGTCACCGATGGTAAGGATGGAGTACTTCACCATCGCGCCGGACATCGTCATGTCCTGCTGCAACACGCCGACTGCCAGCCCCCCCAGCAAGTTGATGATGATGATGATGATCCCGGCAATGGCATCACCCTTGACGAACTTCATCGCGCCATCCAGGCTGCCATTGAGCTTGCTCTCGCTTTCCAGCACATGGCGGCGCCGCTTTGCTTCATCCTTGCCGATCAAGCCCGACCGCAAGTCCGAGTCAATCGACATCTGTTTGCCAGGCATGGCATCCAGCGAAAAACGCGCCGCCACCTCAGCCACGCGCTCGGAACCCTTGGCAATCACGATGAACTGGACCACCGTGATGATCAGAAAAACCACCAGGCCCACCACCAGATTGCCGCCCGCGACCATGTCGCCGAATGTCTGAATGATATGCCCGGCTTCGCCATGCAGCAAAATCATGCGCGTCGTGGCGATGGACAGCGACAGCCGGAACAATGTACTGATCAGCAGAACGCTGGGAAAGACCGAAAATTCCAGCGGGTTGGCCACATAAATGGCCAGGAGCAACAGCAGCACGCCAGCCGAGATATTCACCGCCACCAGCAGGTCAATCATCCAGGTCGGCAGCGGCACGATCATCAGCGCCACGATGGCGACGATGGCCGCAACCAGCACAACGTCAACATAGCGTGCTTGCAGGCCGACCGGCTTGCCGACCGCTGCTTGGAAGTGGCTCGTCACGCTCATGTGTTGTTCAGGAAAGGATGCGCGAGCGTCCTGCGGCGGTACTCAGGCGCCCGCTGACGCGCAGCAAAAAGTTGTATTCAGCCAGTACCTTGCGTACATAGTCTTGGGTTTCACGGTAAGGCGGCACGCGCCAGCCGTATCGCTCAACCGCTCCCTCGCCGGCGTTGTAAGCGGCCAGCACCAGCGGCAAATTGTTGCCGAAGCGCAATTGGATGCTTTTCAGGTAACTCGCACTAACGCGCAAGTTGATCAGCGGATCATGCAGTTGGCGCGCATCGTCCACGCCAAACTGCCGGGCAGTCGGCTCGATGACCTGCATCAAGCCATGGGCGCCCGCCAGTGATATCGCGTCCGGTTGGTGGCGCGACTCCACGCGCGCAATCGCATGCAAAAGCAACGGATCAATATCATAGGCTCGCGCGACGGCATCGATCAACGGCGCCAGCGCCACAGGCATCGCGCCAGACTGAATTTGCGGCAATGCCGCCTGACGCCTGGGCGTCAATGCGGGTGCGCGCTTTCTGGGTTGACCGGACTGGCGCGGCCCTATCTGCACTACGGACATAGGCGCTTGCGGGCCGTGCTGAAAGGCGGCCATCTGTGCGCTTGCCGACGTGGCATGCGCCTGCTCGTTGGTGAGCCGGGTCGCTTGACAACCACGGCGTGGACCCGTGTGGGCTCGGGCGCGTTGTTCAGCCGCGAGCAGTTGATTCCAGCCGATTGCGCATCCTTGCCCGGAAGCCGGCACAGCCGCGCCCGCCGCGTGAGCGCCTCCCGCGATACCGAGCCACAGCACCCCTGTCCATGCCAACCTCATTGCGCGCATCTTTCTGTCTGCCAAAAAAAGGCCCAACCACACACCTACGGTGAACACGATGTTCTACATCATATCAACAACCGAAGGAGTCGATGCGATGGATCACCTGCGCACTGCGCGGCGCAGGCTGCAAGCATCCTGGATGCAGCACTCCGCACGACTGAATACTGACGTCCCGGCTTCCAAGGCAACAGGTTTTTTGTTGAACAACGCGGGTTTCTGTAATCACACCAAGCTCGCATGACCTCGGTCAATGACAGCCACGCGCATGTCACCCATGACGGGGCAGGCATGGCGGGCAAGGGTCGATGCCGCGCTCAGAAGCTCTTGCCGCCATCGAGCGCCTTGCCGCCGCGCGCCGGAACAGCTCATGCCCGCGCGGCTGGTGCAGTTGGTGCGGGCTGGCAGAATCAAGGTGGAGTGAGCGGGGAAGCGAGTTGATCCCGATCGCTATATTGCATAGTGTACCCATCTTCATCAATCATCTTGATAAGGCCATACCCGGGGGCAAACCACATTTCAACTGGAGAGGAACTCAAATCCACCCTGCCTTCATCCGTAAGCTCTTGTTCTTGGAAATGACAGGCATTGGAAAAAGTTTTTCCAGCCAAAGTGATTGTTTCAAACCTGACTAAGGTGGTGCGCGTAGGGTATGTCATGCTTGATGTGCCGTTGGAGCAGGTCTCGCTGCCGGCTTTATTGTCAAAAAATTGACCTGGCTGCAAGTTCAACGGAATGGGTGTCGAAGGGCTGGTAGTGCAGAAGACCTCTTTAGGGGAACCAGGTAGGGCATCATAACCGCCACGCCTGTGGCCAAGAGAATATACGCCGTCGCTTTTAACTGCGTAGGCAGATTCGTTCCAACCACCGTCTTGTATGTATACGCGCTCAGATATTTGTACCAAGGAAGCGGTTTGGCCATTGAAAGTCCCTGGCCCGGAACTGACTTTCATGGAGCTCATCATGGGATCAATTGTCGAACTTGTGGTCGGAGTCATCGAATAATTGACGTTGCTGGATGCCGTAAAACACGCTGCAATGGAACTGCTCGGCGCGGGCAGGGCGTTGTTGTCATCGCTCCCGCCACCTCCGCAAGCGGACAGGGCCAAGCCGCAGGCAATGGCTGCGGTCAATTTCATGGTGTTGCGCATACCGGTGTCTTTTCTTGGTGGAAAGAGGTCATGGTAGCAGAGCGTAGTGAGGGCCAAACCACATCGTTGGCGCCTCCTCCGCGTTAACCCGCTTCCCCCCGCCGCCTGCAATTGCCGCCAGGCGGCGGCCAGGGAGCCGTTGAGGTCGATGGCGCGGCAGGCGTCGTCGATCAGGGCCACTTCAAAGCCCGCCGCGCGTGCATCCAGGGCCGACCAGGCGACGCAGTAATCGGTCGCTAGG
>WRJY01000110.1 GCA_009778355.1 Desulfovibrionaceae bacterium
CGCTGAACGCTTGACCATCCTGTCCAGCCACCCCGCCGGACTGGGCGACATGGCCGGCTTCATGACCCGCCACGCCGACGCCGACCTGGCCGACGCAGCCCTCGTCTTCGCCGCCGACCGCGAAGGCATCCACAACATCCTCACCGTGAACCGCAAGGACTTCGACCGCTACCGCACCCCGTCAGGCAAGCGGCTCAAGCGGCTGTGGGTGAGGGATTAGACCTCCGTGAAACTACTGAATGAATAGCTGGCCGCGCCTGCTGAGCAACGATTTCAGATAATTTTATATCTGAAAACAAGGAAGAAAAAGCGCCAGCAGCTACACTATAAATAGCGCATGGCTTGCGCTGGCGTGAATTTTGCGTGAAGCCGCCCGGCCTTGTGCTTCACGCGGACTTCATCGGGGGCACGCATCCGGCGGCCATCATGGGCGGCGCGGTGGCTGCCACCGCATCGACAACGGAGGAAAAATCATGAATCCAAAAATCGCGTGGGCGTGGATATTGGCGCTGGCGCTGGCCTCGGCGGGCGCTGGCGCGCAATCTCTTTCGGGGCCGGGAAGGCCGGCGCTGGCCGTGTGCGAACCGCACGCCGGCGAGGGCGAGCGCGGCGCAGCCGATACGCCAGGCGAGGAGGACTGCGGCTGCGACCCGTCCGATCACGACAACGCGCTGCCGCCCGCCGCCGCCGGCAAGCCCTGGACGGTCACGCTGCTGGCCGGCGACGCGGGCGGCCCGCCGTTTCATCTGGAACTGGCGAAAGCGCCGCCTGGCCTGAAGCTCACGCCGCCGCCGGAGGCAAAAACCGCCCCCGCCTGCGGCAGCCGCGCCACGCTCAGTTGGACGCCCCGCGCCAGCGACTTGGCCCGAAGCGAGGTGCACATCCGCGTAACCGGCGACTCAGGCGGCCCCAGCCTCCTGCGCCTGCGCGTGGCCGTGGCCGGGGGCAACCATCCGCCGGAGATCGACGAAATCTCCCCCACGAAACTGACCGAAGGCCAAACGCTGCGCCTGCCAATCACGGCAACCGACGCGGATGGCGACGCGGTGACCCTCGCCCTGCGCAACCTGCCGCGCGGCGCGCGCTTTGACGCGACCCGCGGCTTGCTCACCTGGACGCCCGGCTACGACCAGGCCGGCGAGTACAAAAACATCATCGTCAAGGCCAGCGACGGCAAGCACAGCGCCGAGCGGCGCTTTGCCCTCACGGTCGGGCAGAGCTACATGAAGCCCCGGCTGAACCTGACCGGGCAAATCCTGCGCGTGGGCGAACCCTTCACGCTGCCACTGCCGGGCCACATGCCGGGCGGCTTGAAGCAGGCCGACGGCGCAACCGTGGAGTTGCACTACTACGCCCGCTGGCTGCCCGGCAGCGCGGAGATTGACGCAAAAACCGGCGTGTTCACCTGGCGGCCCCTCAGCCGGAACCTGGGCCTGATGCGCGTGCCGGTCACGCTGGAGGCCGTCATCACGCCGGCCGATGGCGGCAGACCCGTCACCACCTCCGTCACCCGCGAGCTGGCGCTGAACGTGCTCGATGCCGATGCACCGCCGCCGCCAGCCGGTAGCGACCCGGCGCCGAGAACTTATTCCGGCGGACGAGGACTGGCCGCTGCTGGCAGCAAAATCGGCCCGAGGCTGAAAACCTGGATCGACCAGCCGGTGCGCCACGCGCTGGATGCCACCGACGGCCAGGACCATGCGCAGATCTGGCGCGTCGTCGACGCCACGAACGGAAAGGCCAGCATCGAGGCCGATGGCGCGACCTTGCTGTTCACCCCCGCGGCGGACTACGAAGGACTGGCCAGCGTCACCTTGCAGGCCACGAGCGCGGGCCAGCCGAGGCAGCCGGTCACGCTGGACGTTGACGTGAACGTCCCGCCGCCGCAAACGAACCGTCCGGCGCTGAAAACCCACGTGGACTTGCCCGTCAGCCACGCGCTCGACGCCTTGGACAGCGAAGGCCGCGTGCAGTTCTGGCGCGTCGCCGGCGCCACGCACGGGAAGGCCCGCATCGAGGCCGACGGCACGACCCTGCTGTTCACCCCGCAAGCAGGCTACGCGGGAGATGCCAGCGTGACCGTGCAGGCCGTGGGCGACCGCGCATTGGAACAGCCAAGCCAGCCGATCACGCTAAACGTGAACGTAAGCAAGGCGCGTCTGCTGGCGCTGCGCCTTGCCATTCCCGATGAAAGCAATCCAGCGCCCCTGCGCGTGGGCGCCACGGTCACGCTGCGCGCCAGCGCCGACTTCGAGGACGAGGAAAACGTCCCCATCGAGCCAGGCGGCGGCTACCTGCGCATGCAGGCCATCGACATTGCCGGCATGGGCTACGTCGGGGCGCAGACCGGCGCGGCCGATGATGAAAACTGGGAGTGGAAGAGTTGGAAACGCACGGGCGCCAAGACCCTGAGCGTGGACAGCGCCACCGCCGGCGTGCGCTTTCTCGCGCCCGGCGCCGCCCTGGTCAGCGCCAGCCGCCAGGACGCCGATGGCCGCGTCGTGCGCGCCATGCTGGCGCTCAACGGCGCGATGCTCACCCAAAGAGATTCCAGAAGACTTTTGAACACGGCGCCCCTGGTTTCCCCGGCCACGCTGGCCCTGCCGCCCGGCGGCTCGCGCCAACTCCAGGTGATCGTCAGCGACCGGAGCTCTGGCTACTTCCTCGATGCCCACGCGGCCAGTCAGACGATGTCCGAGGGCGTGCCCGCCCGGACCGAAAAAATCGATGATGGCCCCGATGGCGAAATCATCGAATACCAATACGAGGCCATTGCCCCCGTGACCAGCGGCACCCGCTATTTCAGCGGCGACGAGCGCATTGCCACCGTCAGCGCCGATGGCCTCGTCACCGCCCATGCGCCGGGCAAAACCACGATCAGCGTCGTCCACCTGTGGAGCATGGCCGATGGTTATGGCGGCTTCTGGGACGGACAGGCCATTGGCCAGCAGAACATCGACCTGGCGGTCGCCGTCCCGCAAACGCTCGCCAGCCCGGCCAGGCCCGCCGTGGCCGTGGGCAAGACCCAAGGCGCCATCGTGGCCGCCGCCACCGGAGAAACCGTGCTCATCGGCCCCGGCGCGCTGGCCCAAGACAGCGCCGTGGGCATTGCCCGCATCCCCCTGGCCGATCTGGAACGCGCAACCGGCATGGCCGCGCCCGCCCCTGGCGTCTTGCAGGCGCTGGGCGCTTTCCGGCTCGACCTGGGCCGACGCCCCAGCGCCGTCCCGCTGCAACTGACCATTCCGGCGCAAGACGGCATCGCCATCCAGCCCGGCGAAGAAGTGTTCTTTTTGCGCAAGGGCCGCGTCATCGTCGAAAGCGGCGGCCAAATGCGCCTGCTTGACAGCGAAGACCCCAGCGACATGACCCAGGCCATGCAGCGCAACACCTGGTGGCTGGTGGACAACGGCACGGTTGGCACCGACGGCCTGGCGCGCGCCGCCAGCGCGCCTTACGGCAGCCCGGGCCAGCAAGACAACCCCATGTTCCACAACGGCCCCTCCACCCTCTCCTTTGCCGGAATCGATACGTCGGGGCAATACGTGGTCATGCGCCGCGCGCCGGGCGTGGCCGGCCAGCCGATGCGCATCACCATCGCGTCGGGCGACTGGCTGAACTTCGGCCCGCTGGGCATCACGCTTGGCGGCGGGCTGAAGGGCATCTCCGTCGAATCCGCCCTGCTCGGCGCGCTGGCCGCCGCCTCGTCGGCCAGCCTGAACGCGGGCAGCTACCACTTTGGCGTGGCGCAATTCGCCCCCATCAAGCTGCCGCCGCAAGCGCCGGAAAACGCAACCGGAAAAGCCCCCGCGCTCGACGCCACCCGCCAACTGCCCTACCCCGTCAGACCCAACGGCAGCTTGCGCGCGCCCGCGCTGGAAAAAGCGCCTGCCCGTCGCCCCAGCGAACTGCCCGCAACGCAAGCGGGTCAAGTCCTTGGCGGGCAGGGATTGGAGTGATATGGCATGGTTGTCACTTGACAACCCAATCAGGTATCTCCATACTGGCGCAATGGCGCGTCCCCCTCATCCGAAGAAAGAAGTCGAGGAAGCTCTCCGGCACGCCGAAGGGCTGGGCTGGCGCGTTGAAATCGGCGGCAGCCATGCTTGGGGGCGCATTTATTGTCCGTACAACGATGAGGAATGCCGCTGCGGCGAGTTTTGCATCACCAGCGTATGGAGCACGCCGAAGAACCCCGGCAACCACGCGCGGGCCTTGCGGCGCGTCGTGGACAACTGCACCACGCGCCGCAAGCAGCAGGAAGCCGCAGGCAGTGCAAAGGAATAGCGCGATGGAATACACCTTCACCCTCAAATACCAGCTTGCCGGCGACGAGCGCGACCCGGATGCGCTGGTCG
>WRJY01000111.1 GCA_009778355.1 Desulfovibrionaceae bacterium
GTTTTGAGCGCCGCTCCCCCTCTCCCCCGGCCCCTCTCCCGCGAGGGGAGAGGGGAGTAGAGGAGCTTTCGAGACAGCCTCCTTCAGCGCCTTCAGTGCTGGCGCTGGGCGGCTATCTGAACAACTGCTTTACCGTCACTCAGGGAGACAGAGCCTGGGTGTCGCAGCACATGGGCGACCTCTCCAGCGCCGCCGCCTGCCGCGCGCTGGAAGAAACGGTTGAGCGCTGGCTGGACTACTGGCGGATTGCGCCGCAAGCCGTGGTGTGCGACTTGCAGCCGGATATCCATTCCAGTCGCTTTGCCGCGCGGCTGGCGCAGTCGCGCGGCTTGCCGCTGCTAACGGTACAACACCACCACGCCCACGTAGCCGCCGTGCTGGCCGAGCATGGGCATGAGGAACCGGCCTTGGGGCTGGCCTTGGACGGCTTCGGCTTGGGCGATGACGGCGATGCCTGGGGCGGCGAATTGTTGCTTCTCACGCAAGGCCGCGCCGAGCGGCTGGGCCATCTCACCCCGCTGCCCTTGCCCGGTGGCGATGCGGCGGCGCGCGCGCCCTGGCGCATGGCGCTGGCCTTGCTGCACCGCTTGAATGATCAGCGTCGGTTGCCAGCGGGCGTTGACGCGGAGACCGCCGCGCGCGTACACATGCAGATCGCGCGCGGCCTCAACTGCCCGCAAACCACCAGCCTGGGGCGCTGGTTCGACGCCGTGGCGGGCTTGGCCGGCATTTGTCCGCAGCAAAGCTACGAGGGCGAAGCGGCGATGAAGCTGGAGGCGCTGGCTCAGCCGATGGTTGTGGATGAATCGCTCTGGCGCATCGACGGCCTGTGTCTGGACTTGCTGCCGCTGGCCGCGCGGCTGGCCGCCGAGCGCGATGCGGTGGCCATTGCCAGTCTGTGGCATGCCGCGTTGGCGCATGCGCTGGCCGATTGGATCGTTCATGCGATGGAAGCCACGGGCCTCGCCACCGTGGCGCTGGCCGGGGGCTGCTGCGCTAACCGGCGGCTGGTGCAGGGCTTGACCGAGGCGCTGGCCGGTACACCCTGCCGTCTCCTGCAAGCGCGCCAATTGCCGCCCGGCGACGGCGGCATCAGCCTGGGCCAAGCCTGGGTAGCGCTGCAACAGTGGGCCGCCGCGCCGTCTTCTTTTGATCTGGGAGGGTCTTGAATCATGTGTCTTGCTATGCCGGTCGAAGTGATCGAATTGCTGCCGGGGCAGTGTGCGCGCGTGAGCGTCGATGGCGTCACGCGCGAGATTTCTCTGGCGCTGGTCGATGATGTGGCAGTGGGCGATTTCGTGCTGCTGCACGTCGGTTTTGCTATCGGCAAACTCGACCGCGAGGAGGCCGACGCCACGCTGCGCGATTTGGCCGCCCTCGCTGAAAGTGCCGAAATACGCCCCGGAGGAACCGCCGCATGAAGTACGTCGATGATTTCCGTCGCGGCTCGTGGGCGCAGGCGCTGGCTCGGCACATTTGTGCCGAGGTGCGCGCCGATAGGCGTTACCGCCTGATGGAGTTCTGCGGCGGCCACACGCATGCTATTGCGCGTTACGGCCTGACGGCGCTGCTGCCCGACAATATCGAGCTGATCCACGGCCCCGGCTGCCCGGTGTGCGTACTGCCCATAGGGCGCATCGACGGTGTCATTCGACTGGCCAAGGAAGGCGCGGTGACGTTGTGTGTTTATGGCGACGTGCTGCGTGTCCCCGCTTCCGGCGGGATGAGCCTGTACCATGCGCGCGCGGCAGGGGCCGACGTGCGCGTCGTGTATTCCAGTGCCGACGCGCTGGATTTGGCCCGGCGCGAACCGACGCGCGAGGTCGTGTTCTTCAGCTTGGGCTTCGAGACCACCACGCCGCCCACGGCGGTCGCGCTGCGGGTCGCGCGCGAAGAAAACCTGCGCAACTTCAGCGTCTATTGCAACCATGTACTGACGCCAGCGGCCATGATCCACTTGCTACGCGACGGCAGCGACCGCTTGGACGGTTTTATTGGCCCCGCGCATGTGAGCACCGTGATTGGCGCAGCGCCTTACCGGCCCATCGCGGCGCGCTACGCGAAGCCCATCGTCGTTACCGGCTTCGAGCCGATCGACGTATTGCAAGCCGTGCAAATGCTGGTGCGGCAGGTCAATGAAGGGCGAGCCGAAGTCGAAAACCAATTTACCCGCGCCGTCACCGAACAGGGTAACTTGCGCGCTCAGGCATGCGTGGCGCAGACGATGCAACTGCGCGACTCGTTCGAGTGGCGCGGGCTGGGCCTGATACCGGACAGCGCGCTGGCAATTCGCCCCGAGTTCGCCGACTGGGACGCCGAGCGCCGTTTCGATATGCGCGCCAGCGGCGGCACCGACGTCAAGGCCTGCGTATGCGGCGATGTTTTGCGCGGCCTGAAAAAGCCCAGCGACTGCAAGGTATTCGGCAAGGCCTGCACCCCCTCCACGCCGCTGGGAGCCTGCATGGTGTCCAGCGAAGGGGCTTGCGCGGCGTACTACCACTATGGGCGCTTCACGCAGTCTTCGCGCGAGAAGGCCGTGGGGGCGGTAGCATGAACCGCGCGCGCATTGACGGACGGCGGTTGGACTTGCGCCACGGGCGTATCGACCTGACGCACGGCGCGGGCGGGCGCGCTACCGCGCAACTCATCGCCGAACTGTTCGCGCCGCATTTCGACCGTGGGGACAATGTCTGGCTGCGCCAGGGCAACGATCAGGCCATCATGCCCCGCCCAAGCGGACGGCTGGCGTTGAGCACCGACTGCCACGTGGTCACGCCGCTGTTCTTTCCGGGCGGCGACATCGGTACGCTGGCCGTCAACGGCACGGTCAACGATCTGGCGATGGGGGGAGCCAGGCCACTGTACTTGAGCGCCGGGTTCATCCTCGAAGAAGGGCTGTCGCTGGCCGACCTGCTGCGCGTGGTGCGCTCGATGGCGGCGGCGGCGGACGCCGCCGGTGTGCAGTTGGTTGCGGGCGACACCAAGGTGGTTGAGCGCGGCAAGGCCGACGGCCTGTTCATTACCACCGCAGGCGTAGGCGTAGTACCCGATGGCGTCGAACTGGACGGCGCGTGCGCCCGGCCCGGCGACGCGGTCATCGTCTCAGGTTACTTGGGCG
Source organism: Desulfovibrionaceae bacterium (assembly GCA_009778355.1). GTDB lineage: Bacteria > Pseudomonadota > Gammaproteobacteria > Burkholderiales > Burkholderiaceae_C > Ottowia. Next base: position 3,119 of record WRJY01000111.1, read on the forward strand.
ACCACGGTATGGCCATCCTGTCGCAGCGCGAGGCGCTGGGGCTGGACTCCCCCATCGAATCCGATTGCGCCGCGCTCAATGGCCTGGTGGCGCACATGCTCGAACATTGCCCATCGCTGCGCCTGTTGCGCGACCCGACCAGGGGCGGGCTGGCCAATACGCTCAACGAACTGAGTCAGCAATCGGGCGTAGGCATGTGCATCAATGAGAGCACCGTGCCGGTACGTCTCGCCGTGCGCGCAGCCTGCGAATTTTTCGGGCTGGACCCGCTGTATCTGGCCAACGAAGGCAAGCTGGTGGCCGTCTGCGCCGCTGCGGATGCCGCCGCGCTGGTCGAGGCCATGCGGTCGCACCAACTCGGGCGCGACGCCGCCGTAATCGGCGAAGTTTGCGCCGATGACCACAACTTCGTCAGAATGACGACCACGTTCGGCGGCGAGCGCCTGCTCGACTGGCTGCACGGCGAAATGCTGCCGAGGATCTGCTGAGCTGCGAGGGATACGCTGATTCATTCCAGTGCTTTCCCTCTCCCCTCGTGGGAGAGGGGTTGGGGAGAGGGGGGAGAACGTTTCTGGTAAGTCGAGATGAAGCGCGGCGCGATAATTGAAGAAGAAATACTTGATAAATCGCTCCGCTTTTGAGTTTCATTTGATGTAATGGAATTTTACACAGCGAAACAGTGAAAGCACTCACTGAATCACCCCTTCGGCGGTGAAATCCACATGACCTCAGTCCGTGCTTGTGGGCCGCTGCCTCCTGCATAGTGTGGGCGCTCGAAGCGTTGCCAGCCGTGGAGCAACCCATCGTAGAGGCCACTGGCGTAGCCTGTGATGATGGCTCGGCCTTTGATGCCACGCAGTTGCGTAAGCAAGGCCGCATGCTGTTCGTCGCTCATCTCATGCCGGTACTTTGCGTTTTTGTCACGTGTGCTCGCCACATACGGCGGGTCGACGAAGAAGAGCGTGTCGGGGCTGTCCTGAACGCGGATCACGCGCTCGGCCTGTGAATGCTCGATGATGACGCCACGTAAGCGGCGGCAGACGGACGCCAGCGTTCGCGGGTAACTTGCCCATTCGGACGATTTCGAGCTTCCTCCACGGTTGTGCCGCGCGTCGGCGAAGGTGCTCTTCTTCGGGTTGAAAAGCGCGGTGTGGTGAAAAGACATGTAGCAGCGGACGATGGCGCGCCGAGCGCGGTCAATGGGGTCTGTGGCTTTCTCGAATGCGCGCTCGAATTCACGGCGTGAATACGGGGTGCGGGTCAAGC
>WRJY01000112.1 GCA_009778355.1 Desulfovibrionaceae bacterium
ATGTACGCGGTCATAAAAACCGGCGGCAAGCAGTATCGCGTTGCCGCTGGCGAAAAGATCAAGGTAGAACAGATTGCTGCGGACGTGGGCCAGGAAATCACCATCGACCAGGTTCTGGCTGTCGGCAACGGCGGCCACCTGCAGATCGGTACTCCCCTGGTCTCCGGCGCCACCGTGGTGGCCAAGGTCGTCAGCCACGGCAGGCACGACAAGGTGCGCATCTTCAAGATGCGCCGCCGCAAGCACTATCAAAAGCGCCAGGGCCATCGCCAGGGCTATACCGAACTTGAGATCGGCGCCATCCAGGGCGGCGGCAAGGAGTAACACACCATGGCACATAAAAAAGGCGGCGGTTCCACGCGCAATGGCCGCGATTCCAAGCCCAAGATGCTGGGCGTGAAGGTGTTCGGCGGCCAAGCCGTGAGCGCCGGCGCCATCATCGTGCGCCAGCGCGGCACGCGCTTTCACGCCGGCGCCAATGTCGGCGTGGGCAAGGATCACACCCTGTTCGCGCTGGTCGATGGCCAGGTCGCGTTCACCACCAAGGGCGCGCTCAACCGGCACACCGTCGAGGTCAGCCCGGCCACGGCCTGAACCAGCTTGGCTTGGCCGATGTGCGAAAGCCCCGCCTGTGCGGGGCTTCGCCGTTTTTGGCCGCGCCCCCCGTAAACTTGCGCTCATGAAGTTCGTTGACGAAGCCTTCATCGACGTTGCCGCAGGCGACGGCGGCAACGGCTGCGTGTCGTTCCGGCACGAGAAGTACAAGGAGTTCGGCGGCCCCAACGGCGGCGACGGCGGCCGGGGCGGGCATGTGTACGCGCTGGCCGATCCGAACCTGAACACCCTGGTCGATTTCCGCTACTCGCGCCGGCACGAGGCCAGGCGCGGCGGGCACGGCATGGGCTCGGACATGTTCGGCGCCGCGGGCGAGGACATCACGCTGAAGATGCCGGTCGGCACCATCATCGGCGATGCCGAGACCGGCCAGACGCTGCACGAACTGCTGACGCCGGGCGAAAAAATCATGATCGCCAAGGGCGGCGATGGCGGTTTCGGCAACATGCGTTTCAAAAGCGCCATCAACCGCGCGCCGCGCCAAAAAACGCCGGGCTGGCCGGGCGAGCGCAAAAGCCTCAAGCTGGAGCTGAAGGTGCTGGCCGACGTGGGGCTGCTGGGCATGCCCAACGCCGGCAAATCGACCTTCATCGCCGCCGTCAGCAACGCGCGGCCAAAGATCGCCGACTACCCTTTCACCACCCTGCACCCCAACCTGGGCGTGGTGCGCGTGGGGCCGGAACAGAGCTTCGTGGTGGCCGACATTCCGGGGCTGATCGAGGGCGCCAGCGAGGGCGCTGGCCTGGGCCACCAGTTTTTGCGCCACTTGCAGCGCACGCGGCTCTTGCTGCACATCGTCGATGTCGCACCGTTCGACGAGGCGGTGGACCCGGTCGCGCAGGCGCGGGCGATCGTCGCCGAGTTGAAGAAATACGACCAGACGCTGTACGAAAAGCCCCGCTGGCTGGTGCTCAACAAGATCGACATGTTGCCTGAAGGCGAGCGCGCTGCGCGCGTCAGGGACTTCGTCAAGCGCCTGCGCTGGAAAGGGCCGGTGTTCGAGATTTCGGCGCTGACCCGCGCCGGCTGCGAGCCGCTGGTGCAGGCTATTTATCAGCATGTGCGCGCCGGGCAGGCCGCCGCCGCGCCCGAGGAAGCGCCCGATCCGCGATTTGACCAGGGGATCTGACAATCATGGAAACAAACAGCGCAGACGTGTTGCGGCAGGCGCGCCGCATCGTCGTCAAGGTCGGCTCCAGCCTGGTCACTAACGAGGGGCGGGGGATCGACGAGGCGGCCATCGGCCAGTGGTGCCGCCAACTCGCGGTGCTGGCGCGCGGGGGCGATGTGCTGGGCCTGACGCAGCGGCGCGAGGTCGTCATGGTTTCCAGCGGCGCCATTGCCGAGGGCATGAAGCGCCTGGGCTGGGCGCGCCGCCCCAGCGAGGTCAACGAGTTGCAAGCGGCTGCCGCCGTCGGCCAGATGGGGCTGGCGCAGATGTACGAAACCAAGCTGCGCGAGCACGGCCTGCGCAGCGCTCAGGTGCTGCTGACGCACGCCGACCTGGCCGACCGCGAGCGTTACCTGAACGCCCGTTCCACGCTGCTGACGCTGTTGCAGCATCAGGTGCTGCCGGTCATCAACGAGAACGACACCGTGGTCACTGACGAGATCAAGGTGGGCGACAACGACACCCTGGGCGCGCTGGTGGCCAACCTGATCGAGGCCGACTTGCTGGTCATTCTGACCGACCAGAAGGGCCTGTACACCGCCGATCCGCGCGGCAACCCCGCCGCCGAACTGGTGCGCCAGGCGCGCGCCGGCGACGAGGCGCTGGAGCGCATGGCCGGCGGCGCTGGCTCCAGCATCGGCAAGGGCGGCATGTTGACCAAGATCCTGGCGGCCAAGCGGGCCGCTGGCTCCGGCGCGTCCACCGTGATTGCCTGGGGGCGCGAGCCGGACGCGCTGTTGCGGCTGGCCAGCGGCGAGTGCATTGGCACGCTGCTGGTGGCGACCACGCACAAGACGCAGGCGCGCAAGCAGTGGATGATGGATCATCTGCAACTGCGCGGCGCGCTGGTGGTGGACGATGGCGCCGCCGCCAAGCTGCGGGGCGAGGGCAAGAGCCTGCTGCCGATCGGCATGACGCGGGTCGAGGGCGAGTTCTCGCGCGGCGACGTGATTGCCATCCGCGACGGCGCGGGCGCCGAGATCGGGCGGGGCTTGGCCAACTATGGCAGCGCCGAGGCGCGCCTGCTGTGCCGCCGGCCCTCGGGCGAAATCGAGGCGCTGCTCGGCTACAGCGCCGAGCCGGAAATGGTGCACCGGGACAACCTGGTGCTCAAACGCTGAAGCTCAGTTGTAGAGCGAGGAGCGATTGCCAGAGCGCAAATCGCGCACGATATTGTCAACCGTCTGGGGCACGGTGGTGCCCACGCACATGCCGTCGCGCGCCAGGCGGTAGGGGTGCGGCACCGTCACGCCGGTTTGCCCGCGCATGGACATGGGCTTCCAGGCGGCATCGCTGACGGGCGTCCAGGCGTTGCCCGGGGTCTGGCGGGCGTACACCTTGTATTCGGCGGTCGCGCAGCGAATGCCTTCGTAGGACGCATTGACCGCAGAAGGCCCTTGCGCCACGACCACGTAGCGCACGATGCCGGTCGTGCGGTTGATGGCGATGGTCTTCGGGTCCACGCCCATCCTCACGACGGAGCCGGGCGGCATCTCGACCGCGATCAACTGATTGGCGCTGTAGGCCGGCGGCGGGGGCGCCTCGTCCTCGCGCCAGTCGGCGGGATCGGGGGCGGCGTATTCCTGCGCCATGACCGGCAGGGCCGCGGCCAGCCACGCGCCAACGGCCAAGCGGCGCATCATGATGGTTCTCATGATTGTTCCTCCGGCATGAACGGCGGCGCGCCTTCCAGTCTGGCGCGGGGGGGCGGTTGGAGCCGGGCAGACTGCTGCTGTTCCAGACCGCGCGGTTCGCGCCAGTCCTGCGCGTGCGCGGCGGGCATGTCGCCGCAGTCGCGCAGACGCATACCGCCGCGCAGATAGCGGTTGCGGTATTCGGGGCGCGGCAGAAAACGCGACAGCTCCGTCAGCGCCATTTCATAGACGCCGCGCTTGAACTCGATCACGCCTTCCAGCGGCACCCAGTAATCGTTCCAGCGCCAGGCGTCGAACTCCGGGTGGTCGGTGGCGCGCAGGTTCAGGCGCCAGTCGTGGGTCATCAATTGCAGCAGGTACCAGATCTGCTTCTGGCCCTTGTAATGGCCGCGCGCTTCACGGCGGATGAACCGGTCCGGCACCTCGTAGCGCAACCAGTCGCGGGTTCGGGCCACGATGCGCACATGCTCCGGCTGCAAGCCGACTTCTTCATGCAGTTCGCGGAACATGGCCTGCTCGGGCGATTCGCCCCGATCGATGCCGCCTTGCGGGAACTGCCACGAATGGCTGCGTATGCGCTTGCCCCAAAATACCTGATTCTTCCGGTTGAGCAAGACGATGCCGACGTTCGGGCGAAAGCCTTCCCAGTCCAGCATAATCAAACCCCAAATTTTGAAAAATTGCGTCCATTATGCACGGCGCCTGGCGCACGGCAAGCGGGCGCGAGTTCCATGCCCGGCAGGACTTGCCGCCGCGACCCCTATGAAAGCCTCTCAATTCCTGATCTCCACCCTCAAAGAGGCCCCGGCGGATGCCGAAATTGCCAGCCACCGGCTGATGCTGCGCGCGGGGATGATCAAGCGCCTGTCGGCGGGCATCTATACCTTCATGCCGATGGGGCTGCGGGTGGTGCGCAAGGTGGAGGCCATCGTGCGCGAGGAGATGAACCGCGCCGGCGCCATCGAGTGCGC
>WRJY01000113.1 GCA_009778355.1 Desulfovibrionaceae bacterium
TGAAGCTGCTCGATCATGCGCCGCTCCAGCCGCGGGTTCTTGTAGCCGAAGTTCACCGCCGAGTACCACATCTGCAAGTCCAGATAAGGCGTGCCCGCCTCGTCGTACATATAGCTGCCCTCGCAGCCGGTGAATATCTTGGGGGGGTTGACGTAGTGGACGGTGTCTCCGAACGAGCAATACCGGGCCTCGTCAGCCAGCAGTTCAGCGGTGTTTATCACGACAGGAGAAGCTCCGAAACGCATGCGGGCGCAGGTATGGCAGGGCAGGCCGGTTTTTGCTCCCTGTCAGGCCATTGCGTGCATGTGGGACACCAACGACCGCTGGTCACTATAGTAGCCAATTCTTAATGAATTCTGAACTCGCCACGCAGACGCCTATGGTCATCTGTGAACAAGTGCCGCCAGATCCTGTTTTGATGGCTTTCCGCACGAAACTCTATTCACCCCCGCCTGGCGCGGGCGATGCGCCGCTGGCGGGTTTGCGGCGGCGGCGGCGTTTTTTGGCGGGGGCCTCGGCCATGACAGGCTCGCCACCGGCAGGCGGGGCGGCGGGCGCGGCGTTTTGCGGCGCGGGCCTGGCTGCGCGGGGCGGCTGCTTCTTGACGCGCTGCTGCTCGGCGCGCAATTGTTCGACCATGCTTTCGCGCACGCCATCGCTGCCCTGGCTGAATTGCTGCCACCAGTCGGCCAGTTCCTGGTCGATTTCGCCCACGTCGGCGCGCAGGCGCAGAAAGTCGAAACCGGCGCGAAAACGCGGCTGGCCGACCAGACTGAAGGGCGAGCTGCCGGTGCGCCGGTCAAAGCGCGGCTGCATCAGCCAGATTTCGCGCATGTCGGCGCCCAGCCTGCCGCGGCCCGACACGTCGCCGATGCGAGCGTCGAACACTTCGCCAATGGCATCTTGCAGCGCCGGAAACGGGTGTTCCTTGCGCGCCAGCCGCGCCTGCCAGCCGCCCAGCACGTCCTGCCACAGCACGCAGGACAGCAGGAACGAGGGTGCTACCGGCTTGTCCTCGGCGACGCGGCGGTCGGTGTCTTGCAGCGCGGCCTTGACGAAGGGCTGGTCGGCGCGTTCGACCACCAACTCCAGCAGCGGGTAAATGCCCCTGGCCAGGCCCAGCTTGCGCAACTGCTCGACGCTGGCCAGCGCGTGGCCGGTTTGCAGGAGCTTGAGCATCTCGTCGAACAAGCGGCTTTGCGGCACGTCGGCCAGCAGCGCCCTGGCCTCGGCCAGCGGCTTGGCGGTCTTGGCGTCGAGTTTGAAGCCCAGGCCCGACAGCTTGGCCGCGAAGCGCACCGCGCGGACGATGCGCACCGGATCCTCGCGGTAGCGGGCGGCGGCGTCGCCAATCATGCGCAGGCGCTTTTTCTGCGCGTCGGCAATGCCGCCGTGGTAATCGACCACCACGCGGGTTTCGGGGTCGTAGTACATGGCGTTGACGCTGAAGTCGCGCCGCGCGGCGTCCTCGTCCTGCGGACCCCAGACGTTGTCGCGCAGCACGCGGCCCGACGCATCCACGGCGTGCCTCATGCCGGCCAGTTCGTTCTTGCTGGTACGCTCGTTGCCGCTGACCAGCTCGGCGGCGGCGTTGTCCAGGTAGGCGCGGAAGGTGGACACCTCGATCACCTCGTGCTCGCGCCCGCGCCCGAACACCACGTGCACGATGCGAAAGCGCCGCCCGATGATGAAGGCGCGCCGAAATAGCTGCTTGACCTGCTCCGGCGTGGCGTTGGTGGCCACGTCGAAGTCCTTGGGCTTGAGGCCCAGCAGCAGATCGCGCACCGCGCCGCCGACGATGTAGGCCTGGTAGCCCGCCTCCTTGAGCGTGCGCACCACGTTGGCAGCGCGCTCGTCCACCAGCGCCGGGTTGATGCCGTGCCCGCCCGGCCCCACTTCCACCCGCTTGCCCAGGCGCGCGCGCGCGCCGCCCGGCGTCTTCTTGCCGGTGGCCTTGCCGATGAGTTTGTCGATGAATTGCTTGATCATTGCGGTGTCTTGAATAGTTCCAGTATGCGCCAGCCGCGCTCGGCGGCAATGGCGCGCAGGGCGCCGTCCGGGTTGGCGGCCACCGGGTGGCGGACTTTCTGCAGCAGCGACAGGTCGTTGCGCGAGTCGGAGTAGAAGGTGATCTCCACATCGTCCCAGCCGCGCCCGCGCGCGGCCAGCCAGTCGGCCACGCGCGCCACCTTGCCTTCGCGAAACGATGGCGTGCCGTCGATCTCGCCGGTGATCCAGCCGTCCGGCCCGCGCGCCAGATTCACCGCGATCAGCTCGTCGATGCCGAAGCTGGCCGCGATGGGCCGGGTGACGAACTCGTTGGTGGCGGTCACCACCACGAGCTGCTCGCCCGCCCGGCGGTGCTGCTCGACCAGCGCGCGCGCCGCCGGCAAAATGGCCGGAGCGATCACCTCGCGCATGAAGCGCGCGTGCGCCTGGCTCGCCGCGCCGGGGCCGCGGCGGCGAATCTGCTCGGTGGTGAAGCGCACGTACTCATGAATGTCCAGCGTGCCGGCCTGGTACTGCGCGTAGAAGGCGTCGTTGCGGCGCTTGAACTCGCCGGCATCGGTCCAGCCGATGCGGGTGGTGAACTCGCCCCAGGCGTGATCCGAATCGATCGGGATCAGCGTGTGGTCGAGGTCGAACAGGGCCAGTTTCATCGGCTACTCGTCTTCCAGTTCGTTTTCCAGCATGGACTTGACCAGCGGGATAGTGATGGCGCGCTGCGTGCGCAACGCGTGGCGGTCCAGGCGCTCCAGCAGTTGCATCAAGTGCCCCAGATCGCGCGAGAAGCGCCCCAGTACATAGCTCATGACCTCGTCGGACAGGAACACGCCGCGCGCGTCGGCGGCGCGGCGCAGCGCGGCGCGCACATCGGCTTCGGGCAGCGCCTGCAGCTCGAACACATGGCCCCAGGCCAGGCGCGTGCGCAAGTCCTCTCGCGCCTGCAAATCGGCCGGCGGCAGCCTGCCCGCGGCCAGCACCGCGCGCGGCCTGCCGCTGGCCGACGCCACGGCGTTGATGAACCAGTTGAACGCGGTGTGCTGCTGCTCGGCGCCGTACAGGTGCACGTCGTCCATCAGCACGGCGTCCCAGGCATCGTCGAAGGCGGTGCGCGGCGGCGCGGCGGCGTCCAGCCAGCCCACCGCCGCCCCCTGAGCCAGCAGCGCGTGGCGAGCGGCGCGCAGCAGATGCGTCTTGCCCGTGCCCTGCGACCCCCACAGGTAGATGGGCACCGGCGAGCGGGTGGCGCTTTCGGCCCATAGGCGCACATGCTGCGCCGCCTGCGCGTTGCGCCCGGCCAGAAAGCCGGCCAGCGTGGGCTCGGGCGTCAGCGCCAAGTCCAGGGCAATCTGCTGCATGGGCGCGGTTGCGGTCATTGCGCGAAAGCCGGGCACGGCATCAAAAAAACATGGGGCTTTTTCAACCCAGCGCCATGATGGCGTCGATTTCGACCGCCGCGCCGCGCGGCAATTCGCGCACACCGATGGTCGAGCGCGCCGGGTACGGCTGGCTGAAGTAATCCCGCATTACGTCGTTGACGGCGGCGAAGTCGGCCAGATCGGTGAGATAGATGCCCACGCGCACGATGCGGTCGAACGAACCGCCGGCGGCCTCGCAAACGGCGCGCAGGTTGTCGAATGCGCGGCGCGCCTGGGCCGCGATGCCGCCGCCGACCAGCTCGCCGGTGGCCGGATCCAGCGGCGTCTGCCCCGACAGATAGACCGTGCCGCCGACTTGCACGGCCTGGGAATACGGGCCGATCGCCGCGGGCGCGCGATCGGTATGAATGGCATTGCGAATGGACATGGCTGCCAAGTGTACGCATGAATGACGCGCGCGGGCGTTTGGAAATTTGGAAGATTGGGCGCCGCCGCCGTGCAAAATTCAGGAGCTGGCCATCGCGCCCACGCATCTGGCTACACTTGAAGGCTGAGTCCACAGCCGCCCTCCCCTCTTTCTTCTCAAGCGCATGACCTCCTCCATTTCGTACAAAGACGCTGGCGTCGATATCGACGCCGGCGACGCGCTGGTCGAGCGCATCAAGCCGCTGGCCAAAAAGACCCTGCGCGAAGGCGTGCTGGCGGGCATCGGCGGCTTCGGCGCGCTGTTCGAGGTGCCCAAGCGCTACCGCGAGCCGGTGCTGGTCTCCGGCACCGATGGCGTGGGCACCAAGCTCAAGCTGGCCTTTGAATGGGCCATGCACGACACCGTGGGCATCGACCTGGTGGCCATGAGCGTGAACGACGTGCTGGTGCAGGGCGCCGAACCGCTGTTCTTTCTGGACTACTTTGCCTGCGGCAAGCTGGACGTGGATACCGCTGCCGCGGTGGTCGGCGGTATCGCCAAAGGCTGCGAGCTGGCCGGCTGCGCGTTGATCGGCGGCGAGACGGCGGAGATGCCCGGCATGTACCCGCCGGGCGAATACGAC
>WRJY01000114.1 GCA_009778355.1 Desulfovibrionaceae bacterium
GCATAGCGATCTCACCCAAATGGTGAGGTCGAGTTAAGTCAAAAACCTCTGTGTTTATAAGAGGTTACGAGGGCAAATAAGCGGTCAACTGCCGTTTTTAGGTTCAAGGTCTCACCGCGGGCAAGCCGGACAGCGCCTGGGCCAGTTCTTTTTCGTCGTAGGTCTCGTCCTTGAGTTCGCCGGCCAGGTATTTCTGGTAGGCCGACATGTCGAAGTGACCGTGGCCGCTCAGGCCGAACAGGATGGTTTCGCTCCTGCCTTCGCGCTTGCAGCGCAGGGCTTCCTCGATGGCACCCTTGACGGCGTGGTTGGCTTCGGGCGCGGGCACGATGCTTTCGGCGCGGGCGAAGGCGACGCCGGCGGCAAAGCAGTCCACCTGGTTGTAGGCCACGGCTTCCATCAGGCCGAGCTCCCTGACGTGGCTGACCAGCGGCGCCATGCCGTGGTAGCGCAGGCCGCCGGCGTGCAGGCCGGGCGGGGTGAAGGTGCTGCCCAGGGTGTGCATCTTGGTCAGCGGGGTCAGGTGGGCGGTGTCGCCAAAGTCGTAGGCATATTGACCGCGCGTGAGGCTGGGGCAGGCGGCGGGTTCGACGGCGACGATGCGCGGCTTGCCGCCGCCGCGCAGGCCATGGCCGATGAAGGGGAAGGCCAGGCCGGCGAAGTTGCTGCCGCCGCCGGTGCAGGCCACCACCACGTCGGGCCAGGCGTCGGCCATGCGCATCTGTTCCATGGCTTCCAGGCCGATGATGCTCTGGTGCAGCAGCACGTGATTGAGCACGGAGCCCAGGGCGTACTTGGTGTCCTCGCGCTGGACGGCGATTTCCACTGCCTCGCTGATGGCGATGCCCAGGCTGCCCCGGTGGTCGGGGCGCTCGGCCAGCACGCGGCGGCCATAGTCGGTTTCGGGGCTGGGCGAGGGGATGCAGCGCGCGCCGTAGGTTTCCATCAGCGCGCGGCGGTAGGGCTTTTGGTCGTAGCTGACGCGCACCTGGAACACGGTCACGTCCAGCCCGAAGATTTGCCCGGCCAGCGCCAGCGCGCTGCCCCACTGGCCGGCGCCGGTCTCGGTGGTCAGGCGCTTGACGCCGGCCTGCGCGTTGTAGAACGCCTGCGCAATGGCCGAGTTGGGCTTGTGGCTGCCGGCGGGGCTGACGCCTTCGTATTTGTAGAAAATTTTGGCCGGTGTGCCCAGGGCTTTTTCGAGCCGGTGGGCGCGCAGCAGCGGCGCGGGGCGCCACAGGCGCAGCACGTCGCGCACGGGTTCGGGGATTTCGATCTCGCGTTCGAGGCTCACCTCCTGCTCGATGATGCTCTGCGCGAACAGCGGCGCCAGGTCATCGGGCGTGATGGGCTTTTGCGTGCCGGGGTGCAGCACCGCCGGCGCGGGCCGCGGCAGGTCGGCCTGGAGGTTGTACCAGAACTTGGGCATCTGGCTTTCCGGCAGCAGGTACTTGGTGGGTGTGCTCATGGCGTGGGTTCCTTTTGGAAGTGCTGGAATGTGTGGCGGCTGCGCAGCCCGCGCGCGAAAAAGCGCATTGTCGCCTGACAGGCTCCGCCTGCCACGCCAAGGCGGTATGGCGTTAGCCCGGATATTTCACGCCTCTCCCCGACCTGCCGCCAATCGAGCGTGATGACGCCCATTGAAGCGCCGCAAGGTTTCTTCAGTGGCCACTGCTCAGGTCTGGATCGCCCTCAGATGCCATCTGCTCGTACCGCTCCTTTCCCCGGCTTGGGTTGCGGGCCGTTTTGGTGTCATCGCGCCGGCCAGGCGCTGTCTGCCGCTTCAGCGGTGAGCACAACTGGCTCATGGCGTGCGCAAAGACCTGCGCGCTCGGCCAGTTGGAGGCCAAATACAGGCGGATGAGCGCTGCGGCTCCAAAGGCGCGCAGGCGCCTTTGGAGCCGCAGCGCTCACCCCCAACCCTCTCCCGCAAGCGGGCGAGGGAGAAAGACCGGGGAGCGAAAGCGTTTTGCGACAGCCTCCAGGACGCGCAAGCGCGGCCTTGAATCCGCTCAAGGCAAGGCTTTTCCGCCGTTATCCAGGGACTCCTCCTGGTGGCGTTGGGGTCGGTCGTCCAGACCGCGATGCGAAGCCGGCGCCGGCGCCGCAGGCAACAGATCCATCGTGGTCTCGGCGGAAGGCTTGGAAACGGTGATGGCGGCTTTGTAGCGGGACTTGAGCAGTTCGTAGTACTGGCTGGCAACGGCGCTGGCCCATTGTTGTTCGTAGTCTTGGCGGTTTTGATCGATGACTTCGGCGGTTTGGCCGGCCTTGGGCAACACCTTGTCGACGCGGGCCACGGCGTAGCCTTCGGAGCCCAGATCGACGCCGACGAAAACAGGCAGTTTGGCCGGGTCGGCGCGCAGCGCGGCTTCGATCAGTTGCGGCGGCTGGCCCTGCGGCGCGTCGCGCGACACCGTTACCGCGGCGGGCAGGCTGGCAGCGGCGGCGTTGGGGTCGGCGGTCCAGGCCGCGAGCTTGGCCTGGCCATCTTCGCGGGCCAGCGCCGCGCCGCGCTCATGCACGAAAGCGGCGCGCACCTGGCTTTGCACTTCGGCCAGTGGCCGGGCGTGGGCGGGGTTGTATTGCACCACGCGGCCCGACACCCGCTGGGTGGCGCCGAGTTCCACCGCCTCGGTGTTGCGCTTTTTCTCCAGCGAATCGGCGCTGAACAAGGCGCCGAGGAACCTGGCGTCGGCCAGCGGGCCGGTGGCGCCGGGCACGGGGGTACGCCCAACGTTGTCCGCCGTCTGCACGGTGAGCTTAAGCTGTTCGGCAATGGGCTTGAGGCTGTCGGACTGCTCGTACACGCCGTTGGTGAACGTTTCGGCGAGTTCGCCGAACTGCTTTTGCGCCTGCTGGGTGCGGAACTGCTCTTCCAGCTTGGGGCGCAGTTGTTCAAACGCGGGCACGGCGGCGGGCTTGATGCCGGTGAGCTGGATGACGTGGTAGCCGAAATCGCTTTCCACCACGTCACTCAAGTCGCCGGCCTTGCCCAGGGCATAAGCGGCTTTGGCGATGACCGGGTCGATGCCCTTGTCGCGCCGGAAGAACCCCAGATCGCCGCCGCTGGGAGCGCTGGCGCCGTCTTGCGAGGATTTGCGGGCCACGTCGGCAAAGCTGCCGGGCGCCTTGCGCAGTTGCGCCAGCAGTTGCTCGGCGGCGGCCTTGGCTTTTTCGCGCTCGGCGGCAGGCGCGCCCTTGGGCGCGTTGATGAGAATGTGACTGACGCGGCGCTCTTCCGGCGCGCCCAGCGAAGCGGCATTCTGGTCGTAGTACGCGCGCAGGTCCTGCTCGCTGACGGTCACGCCTTTTTTCACGCTGTCGAGGTCGAGCGCCACGTATTCGATGCGCGCGGATTCGGGCGCCAGGTAGCGCGCCAGGTTGGCTTTGTAGAACGCCTCCAGGTCGGCATCGCCGGGATTGAGCCTGGAAGCGTAGTCGGCGGGCGCGAATCTTTTCACGCGCACCTCGCGGCGCTCAAGGTAAGCGTCCATTGCCGCATCGACCTGCGCCGCGCTGACCAGTTCGGTATTGAACACGCCGCCGAGCACCTGCCGGGCAGCCAGGTCGGCGCGCAGGCGGGCCTCGAAGCCTTCGGGCGTCAGGCCCTGGGTGGCAACGAGACGGCTGTACGTGTCCATGTCCATCGTCCCGTCAGCGCGCCGCAGCGCCGCGATGGTGGGGTCTTGCGCCAGTTCGGCGGCCAGACGCTGGTCGGAAACCGCCAGACGCTGGTCATTGGCGGCGGCTTGCAGCACGCGCTCATGCACCAGACGCTCCAGCGATTCGTATTTGGCTTCCGGCGAGTCGAGCAGGCGCAAGTCAATCCTGGGATTGGCGGCGCGGGTGCGCTCGATGTCCTGACGATGCGCCTGATCCCACTCGGCCTGCGAGATGCTCTGGCCATCGACCTCGGCCACCCCGGCGTTGTCGTTGAAGTGGGTGTAACGCTCGACGCCGAACAGCACGAATGATGGAATGATCAACAGGAACAGCACCACCATGACGATCTTGGTGTGGCGGCGGAAGAAATCGAACATGGGACGCGACTTTTAGCTTGTACGAATGACTGAAAGCAAACCTGGGGTTCGCCTTGGCTGCGCCTGGCGGATGTCGAGGTCGATCGGCGCTGTGGTCCGCTGGCCTTCGATCGGCCCGGCCAACTGCTGGCCGAGCGAGGGCTGATTCTACTTGGCGGCGCTGGCTCCATCCCTGCCTTTCCCAAAGAGGACTGGTCGATTCACACATCACTGCCGGAAAGGACTCAAGGGGTTTGGACCACCCGCGCTGGCCACGGCAAGCGTCCCATCCTCGCCTCAGGGCCTGTTCAGTGTCTCTTCGCTGCCGCGACGGCAAAAAGATGCTGAACAGACTCTGAGTTTTGCAGACCGAAATTGGAGGTTTCCCCGAATGGGGCGTGTCACTTGAATTACAAGCGTGGTTGCAAGTTCCATGACCCTAAAAACGGCAGTTGACCGCTTATTTGCCCTCGTAACCTCTTATAAACACAGAGGTTTTTGACTTAGCTCGACCTCACCATTTGGGT
>WRJY01000115.1 GCA_009778355.1 Desulfovibrionaceae bacterium
CGCCGCTGGCGAGCGTGACCTGGGCGGCCTGCGCATCCACCTGCGTGCGGGCCACCCCGTCGCCGGTGATGAGGGTGATGTCGCCGTGGAGGGCGATGCTGTCTTGCACCGCGTCCCACGCGGCGCGGCGGATCAGGTGGTTGGACGCCAGCCAGCCCAGCTCGCCGCGCCGCGTCAGGCCGTGGCTGATGACCAGGGCGAAAGGCGAGGGGCCGTCGAGCACCCGCGCGTCGCGCAGGGGCGAGAGCGCCGCGGCGTCCAGCGCCTCGATGCGCTCCCACAGGCCCAGCCGCCGCAGCGTGCTGGCCGAAGTCTGGGTGAGGGCGATTTCGCGGCCATCGAAAGCCGGTTCGGCCAGCGCGGCCTGCGCCTGTTGCTCCACCACGCCGATCGAAAGCCCGGCGCCCGACAGCGCCCGCGCCAGGCACAGCCCCGCCGGGCCGGCGCCACTGATGAGAAGATCGAATTGCATAGGGCGATAGGGTAACGGGTTCTGCGTATTGCGTACAGTATGCGAGATGAACGTTTCCGCATGGACTCTGGGCTGGCGCAATCTGTGGCGCGATGTGCGCGGCGGCGAGTTGCGGCTGCTGATGGCGGCGGTGACGCTGGCCGTGGCGGCGCTGACGGCGGTGGGTTTTTTTTCCGACCGGCTGCAAGGCGGTTTGGAACGCGATGCGCGGCAGTTGCTGGGCGGCGATGCGGTGGTGGTCAGCGACCAGGCGCCCGCCGCTGTCTGGACTGAACAGGCGCGGGCGCTGGGGCTGCAAAGCGCTCTGGCACTGAGCTTTCCGACCATGGGCCGCGCCGGCGATGCGCAGGGCGGCGCCACGCGCCTGGTGGCGCTGAAGGCGGTGCAGGCGGGCTACCCGCTGCGCGGCCAATTGCGGCTGATGCGGCAGGATCGGGGCGCGCAAGACCGCGAAGGCGAGCCTGCCGGCGGCATTCCGGCGCCGGGCCAGGTCTGGGTCGATCCGGCCCTGCTCGAAGCCTTGGGGCTGCAAACCGGCGACAGCCTGCTGCTGGGCGAGGCCAGCTTGCGCATCGCGCGCTTGATTGCGCTGGAGCCCGATCGCGGCGCCAACTTCATGAGCTTTGCCCCGCGCGTGCTGATGAACGCCGCCGATTTGCCGGCCACCGGCCTGGTGCAGCCTGCCAGCCGCGTGACCTGGCGGCTGGCGCTGGCCGGGCCGGACGCGGCGGTGCAGCGCTATCTGGCCTGGGCCGGTGCCGAGGCGGCCAGGCCAGGCGTGCGCGGCGTGCGGCTGGAGTCGCTGGACAGTGGCCGGCCCGAAATGCGCGCCACGCTGGATCGCGCCAGCAAGTTCCTCAACCTGGTGGCGCTGCTGGCGGCGCTGCTGGCGGCGGTGGCGGTGGCGCTGGCCGCGCGCGGTTTTGCGGCGCGGCGCCTGGACGACTGCGCCATGCTGCGCGTGCTGGGGCTGGCGCAGCGGCGCATTGCGGGCGCGTACATGGTCGAATTCTTGCTGGCGGGCTTGGCGGCCAGCGTGGCCGGGGCGCTGCTGGGCTACGCCGTGCACCACGTGTTCGTGGCGCTGCTGGCCGGTCTGGTGGAGGTGGCGCTGCCCGCGCCCGGCGCGTGGCCCGCGCTGCTGGGCCTGGGGCTGGGTCTGACGCTGCTGGCGGCCTTTGGGCTGCCGCCGGTGCTGCAACTGGCGCGGGTGCCGGCGTTGCGCGTGATCCGGCGCGACGTGGGCGCGCTCAAGCCCGCTTCGCTGGCAGTGCTGGCGCTGGGTATGGCGGGCTTCGCGGCGCTGCTGCTGGCCGCCAGCTCGGACTTGAAGCTGGGCCTGATCGCCGTCGGCGGCTTTGCCGGCGCGGCGCTGTTGTTCGCGCTGCTGTCATGGGGCGCGGTCAAGCTGCTGCGGCGGCTGGTCGGCGAGCAGACCGCGCCGCGCTGGCTGGTGTTGGCCACGCGGCAGATGTCGGCCCGGCCCGCCTATGCGGTGGTGCAGGTCAGCAGCCTGGCGGTGGGCCTGCTGGCGCTGGTGCTGCTGGCGCTGCTGCGCACCGATCTGGTGGCAAGCTGGCGCGCCGCCACGCCGGCGGATGCGCCGAACCGCTTCGTCATCAACATCATGCCGGAGCAGGGCGAGGCATTTCGCGCCGCGCTGCAACAAGCGGGCGTGAGCCGGTTCGACTGGTACCCCATGTTCCGGGGCCGCCTGACGGCGGTCAACGGCAGGCCGGTGTCGCCGGCCCAGTTCAAGGACGAGCGCGCGCGGCGCCTGGCCGAGCGCGAGTTCAACCTGTCGCACGACGCCAGGCTGCCGGCGTACAACGGCATCGTGGCGGGCCGCTGGACTGAAGGCGAACGCGGCGCCATCAGTGTCGAGCAGGGCCTGGCCGGCACGCTGGGCCTGAAGCTGGGCGACGTGCTGCGCTTTGACATTGCGGGTCTTTTCACCGAGGTGCGCATCACCTCGCTGCGCAAGCTGGACTGGACGTCGATGCACGTCAACTTCTTCGTCATGTTTCCGCTGGCCGAGATGTCTCAAGAGCTGCCCATCACCTACATCGCCGCCTACCGCGCGCCCGGCAGGCCGGGTTTTGACAACGCGCTGGTGCGCCAGTTTCCCAACATCACCAACCTGGACACGGAGCAGTCCATCGCCCAGATGCAGCGCGTGCTCGGCCAGGTGATCGGCGCGGTGCAACTGCTGTTCGGCTTCACGCTGGCCACCGGGCTGATCGTGCTGTTTGCCGCCGTCGGCGCCACGCGGGAGGAGCGTGCGCGCGAATTCGCCATCATGCGCGCGCTGGGCGCGGGCAGCCGTCTGCTGGCTGGCGTGCAACGCGCCGAACTGGCCGGCGTGGGCTTGCTGGCAGGCTTTCTGGCCAGCCTGGTGGCGGTGGCGGTGGGCTGGGCGATGGCGCGCTACGTGTTCGACTTCCATTGGAACCCGTCACCCCTGACGCCGCTGGCCGGCGCCGCTGCCGGCGCGGCGCTGGCGCTGGCCGCCGGCTGGTGGAGCCTGCGCGAAGTGCTGCGCCGGCCCGTGGCCCAGACGCTGCGGCGCGCGGCGGAATGACCCTGGAAAACGGGTATCAATCGTCCGCCGAATCGTCCCTGGACGATTCCTGCGCCATCGCCATCTGGCGCAGGATGCCCTCGGCGGGGATGAGGTAGCGCGAGAAATCCTTGCCGGCAATCCAGCGCGGCGGCTTGCCGCGTCCGGTCCAGGTGTTGCCGCTGTTGGGGTCGTAATACTTGGCCGGGGCCTTCTTCCTGACGGCGCCTGGCCGCGTATTCACGTCCACATTGGCGGTTGCAGCCGGCACGGGCGCGCTGGCGCGCGTCAAGGGCACCACGGTGTCGCGCCTCAGCCCGTAGGCTTCGATCATTTCCTGAACCTGGGCAATGGCGGCAGCGCGCGTTTGGGTGCGCACCGCATCGATCCTGGCATCCAGCGCTTCGCGCTGGGCCAGCAGATCGGTTAGTGGCAACTTGGGCCATTTGTCATCGATACTCATGATCTCGAAATTATGGGGTGTAACTCGTCCAGCCACACCAACTCCCATTGCGGCGGGGATATCCCCAGCCATTGGCTTGCCCCTCGACGGGTGTGGCGCAACGTCGCAAAGCGCGTGAGGCTTTTGGGGCCCCCTAATTTACCAGCACCAGCTTACCCTTGACCTGACGCGATCCCATGCGGGCGTAGGCGGCTTTCAACTCGCTCATGGGCAGTTGGGCGTCGATCGCGGGCTTGATTTTGCCTTGCGCGTACCACTGGGCCAGCTCCTGCATCATGGCGGCGTTGGCCTGGGGCTCGCGGCGCGAGAATTCACCCCAGAACACGCCGACGATGCTGGCCCCTTTGACCAGGGCCAGGTTGATCCTGATGGCTGGAATGTCGCCGGCCGCAAAGCCCACCACCAGCAGCCGGCCGCGCCAGGCGATGGAGCGCAGCGCCGGTTCGGTGTAGGGGCCGCCCACCGGGTCGTAGATCACGTCGGGGCCTTTGCCGCCGGTCAGGTCCTTGAGCCGCTGACGCAAGTCCTCGCTGCCGTAATTGATGACGGCATCGGCGCCCAGCGTCTTGCAGAAGGCCAGCTTTTCATCCGACGAGGCGGCGGCGATGACCCGCGCGCCCGCCACTTTGGCGATTTGGATCGCCGACATGCCGACGCCGCCCGCCGCGCCCAGCACCAGCACGGTCTCGCCGGCCTTCAACTGGCCGCGATCCAGCAGCGCGTGGTGACTGGTGGCGTAGATCATGATGAAGGCCGCCGCGTCGGCGCTCGGAAAGCCCGGCGGCAGCGGCATGCATTGCCTGGCAGCCGCCAGCGCGTGAGTGGCGAAAGCGCCGGTGCCCGACAGGCAGGCCACGGCCTGGCCCGGTTTCAGATCGGTCACGCCATCGCCCACGGCCTCGACGATGCCGGCGTACTCGGAGCCGGGCACGAAGGGCAACTCCGGCTTGGTCTGGTACTTGTTCTGCACGATCAGCAGGTCGGGAAAGTTCAGGCTGGCGGCCTGAATGCGGATCAGCGCCTGGCCCTTGCCGGGCTGAGGCGTGGGCAGTTCTTTCCAGGTCAGGGCGTCGACGCCGACGGGGTTTTCGCAAAGCCATGCGTGCATGAGGGGGG
>WRJY01000116.1 GCA_009778355.1 Desulfovibrionaceae bacterium
CTGGCCGCGCTGCTGCGTCCCCTGTCGTCTCCTTCGGGAGCAACGCAAGACGCCGATGAATCGCGTTTGCCGA
Organism: Desulfovibrionaceae bacterium; assembly: GCA_009778355.1. Taxonomy (GTDB): domain Bacteria; phylum Pseudomonadota; class Gammaproteobacteria; order Burkholderiales; family Burkholderiaceae_C; genus Ottowia. The sequence continues at coordinate 74 of WRJY01000116.1, forward strand.
GGAGTTGAGCATGCTCGACAACTACCGCAAGCGCATTGCCGCCATGGCGATTGAACTCGCCAAGGAAGACCCTCTGCTGGTCAAGGAAGTTATCGCCCGTCTTCGCAAAGCGGGTGAAATCGAGGTCGATGATCTTGTCTACCTGGAGAGGATCGCCGACCGCTGGATCAAGATTGCCCAGGACAATCTGGCGCTGGTCCCACGACGGTAAGTCGCGGGGGTGGCAACACCCCTTTGGCCTTCGCCATTTCCTGGACGATCTTTTCCAGCAGATCCGGCCGCTCATGGCCGAGCGCGCTGGCCCATTGGGCCAGCGATGCCTCGACATCGGCCTGTGTTCGCACGCCGTCGAAATCGATTCCGAGTGATCGGAATTCTTCGATTTCGGCGGCTGTGAACCGGAGTGAATCGCCTGCGCGCAACATGTCCGTCTTTCTCCTGCAAGGGGATGGCCGATCAGCATAACCGCGCCGCGCAGCCATGCAACCCCGGGGAGTCTCGTTCGTCTCCCGCCTGGAACGGGCGCTCCCTGTTTGATTTCAGGAGTTTCCATGTTCCCAGAAAAACGTCCCCGCCCGAAGCGATCGGGCATCGATGCCGAGGAAGAACGGGCCTGGGTCGCGTTCTACCGGCGCGTGCGAGTCGATACCGCGCTGGCCGCCGAAGTACTGGCCCAACTCGAACGCGATGACGAAATGAAGCGTGGTCACCTTGCGCTGTATTTATCCTGCAAGGAATCCTTGCGGCGCGAAAAAACGCGGCAGACCCGCCACAAGCGCATCGGTTGTTTCGTCCGCTGGCTGGCCCATGCCCTGCTCGCCAGGCCGTGGCAGGCGCTGCGGAGTGCCGGCAGCGAGGGCCGCGGCATCGCCATCGAGATGTTGCCTGAAGCCCCCCGCTTGACCCGCCGGCCCCAGCGCGCCATCGATCCGGCTGCCCTGCCCTCTTTCGCGTCCGGCGTTGCCGCGCCGCCGCGCCGGAGCAAAAAAGCCCGCGCCGAAGCCCCCGCGCCCACGGAAACTGGCGCGGAGAAACCCGAGTTGGCTTTCTCCTGAGCAGCAAGGCGCCAGCGTGATTTGGCGTCCTGGCGACGTCAGCCCACGCGGCCCGCAACGCCGAACATGGATTCGCTTCGGATTGCCGGCGTTTTGTTTCTTTTATTTCTTTTGCGCTCCCGCCCGCCTTCCCGCGGGCGTGGCCGCGCCTTTCCCGTACCAAGGAAATTTCCATGGATTCATATCACCAGAATGCGTCCGATGTGATCAAGGCTCGCCTGACCCTCGACGTGACTTATCTTCTCAGCGGAGAACCCGCGTCGGAAGTGCTCGATCGCCTGCGAGAGATGTGCGAACGCGCCATCGGCGAAGGTTTGCTGACTGGCAGCACGAGCGCGGAAGTCGAGAGCTGGGCAATCGACGTCAGCATGCCTGCCCATCCGCGCCCTGACTCCGAAAACGCCGCGCTGGAAGCCGGAATCGCCGCGTATCTGCGCCAGCGCATCGAGGACGGACACCTCGACGCGGAGGATATCCCGGCCCGCCTGGCCCGTTACGGCCTGATGGACAGCGAAACCTTCGTGGCCGAAATGCGCGAGCGCATGGCGATGGCCGCGGGCGATGAGGCTCCAGGCCCAGCCCGCGTCACGGCCCCGGACGACCCCGACGATAGTCGTGAAATCGAAATGCGGATCGCCATCGCCTGCGTCAATGCGTCTGGCACATCCGATCTGCCGATTTTCACGGTCAAAGCCACCCAAGAAGAATACGACCTGGGGATTCATTACGACAAGGCGGAAACGCTGGCCGAGGAAGCAGGTTATGAAAAACCCTTCGTTTGCTTCGATGCCGCCCAACAGCACGCCATCACAACGTGCGCCATCGCCCTTGGCGCCGCCCAATTCACGCGGCCTTCTCAGCCTGTAAAACCGCCAGGCGACAGCCTCGCGAGCCTTCACGGCACACGGGCGGAAGGGTTCGGATCGTGACCGATGTCACGCTCAACGCCGAACAGGAACTCTATGTGCTCCATCAAAGCGATGGCTATTCGTCCTTTGGCTTCGCCAATGCGCGGGAGCGCACCGACCAGATCGCCGGGCGCCTGGGGCGGCCGGATCTGACGTTTGGCGAACAGGATTTCGGCGCCCTCAGCGGTTACGAGAAGTATCTGGCCGCCGTGCACGCCTGGCAGGAATCCCCCCTGAGCCGCCAAACCTACTTCGCCCCGGCCACCGATCCCAAGGCCGCCCGGGTTCTGGAGCGTTGCCGCCGCGACGGCGCCAAGGTCCGCCTGATCCTGGGCGACACCGCCACGGGCCAGGGCTGGCTCGATGAGTACGACGTGGTCGGCCTCATCGGCCGCTCGACGGGGCCGCTCAAGGAGCCGCTGCTCATCGAACCGGGAGCCAGCCATGGCGGAGCCATTCTCACGGCCTGCCTGCTGGCAATCATCGAATGGGCAAGCGGGAAGTTCCTGTTTCGGCACCCGAAATATCGCGCGCCCGATCTGCTGATCCGGCGCGGCGAAAACGAAGAACGCCCCTGGGAAGCGATCCACGGCGAACAGGTCTTGGCGCGCTTTGCCGACATCGGCAAGGCCGGCGCCTACGTCGCCTTCATGCGCGGGGAAACCATCGAGCCGCGCATTTTTCAGTGACCGTAACCCTGCCGGCGCTTGCCACAGGGTATGGCCCTTTGTAACCCCGCGGGGCGCGCCGCCTTGTTCGGGAGCGCGTCCCGCGATTTCATTTTTTAGAGGAAACCATGAACTCCAACACAACTACCCCGGAAACTCTCCCGGATCTGTCCCGGCAGGAACGCCAGGATCGCAACAAGGCTCTCTTGCTGGATGCGCTGAAGTCCGCCGGCGCTATCCGCGCTGCGGTCACCTACAGCGGCGGCGGCGACGAGGGTTATGCGGATGGAATCGTTGCAACCGCCGCCGATGGAAAACCCATCCGCCTGTCAGCCCCGGTATCCCTGTATGTCGTGCGCAGCGATTTCATCGATGGCCAGTGGCAGTCGGCCATTGTCTTGAAAGAACTCCCCCTCGAAGATGCGCTGTCGAACTTCGCCATGGAGGCGCTCGAGGAGCGTCACGCGGGATGGGAGATCAATGACGGTGGCGAAGGAGAAGTGGTGTTTGATTGCGCCAAAGGCGTTGTGCGGATCGAGCACAACGATTACTACACCGAGTCGGAACATACGGAGACCACGCTATGAAGGCCCATGTCTCCCTGGCCTGCTGGCCCGGTTTGCGCCATCAGGAAGCTGCTCTGCGGCTTGCCGATCCGCCGGTCGAGCCTTGTTTCGGCCATTTGTCGGCCGAGCATGTGCAACTCGTGCCGCAAAGCATGGGGCAACTGGACGAAGACCTCGCCGATGCCCTGCGCGCGGCCTATCCAGGCACGCGGTTTCGGCTACACGCCAATGTGCACGTTCTGCCCCGGCATGTGCTCGCCGATCTGGCCGGTTTCCGGCATCATGCCGCATGGTTCCAGCAGGCGGCGCTCATCAGCCGACGCCTGGATGCTCCCGCCTATACCGCGCACGCGGGACGGCGCAGCGCAGCGACCCTGGATGATGTGCTGGAGAACGCCCGGCGCTGTGCCGAGGTCTTCGGTTGCCCTGTCGGGGTCGAAGGACACTATCCAACGCCTGACGACACTTGGTTGATCTCCTGCTGGGAAGAATACCGAACGCTGTTCGAATCGGGCGCGCACTACGCCTTGGACCTATCGCACCTGCACATCGTCGCTACCCAGAGCGGCCGGCGCGAGGAAACCCTGGTCGCCGACATGCTGGCCAGCGAGCGTTGTCTGGAAATCCACGTCAGCGCCAACGACGGGCGCGGCGACCGGCACGAGGTCTGCCGCGAGCCGCCGTGGTGGTACGCGCTACTGACTCAGGCGCACCCCGCGGCCGTGGTGTTCTCCGAGGGCAACCACAGGCGCCAAGGAACGCTGTCATGAACGCGGCGCCAGACGCCGACTTGCCGGCTTACCACGTCGGTAAAGATGGCATCGTCCGGCTCAACGACGCCGGGCAGGCGCTGCGCGAGCAGCACAAGAATATTGAAGCCCAAGTCGCCAAGCTGGACCGAAACTGGTCCGACGCCGTGCTGGCAGCCCTGTTCCTGCGGCATCCATGGGTCGATACGCTGACCATCGAGGTCTCATCGAACTGGGGATACAACGATTTTGGCGACCACTACCTGAGCAGTTGGTGCCGTGTCGAAGAAGTCGGAATCGTTGCCTGCGCAGCATTACCCGGCGACATCTTGGGCGACGATGGACAAGTGGACCTCCATGTGGCGGCCCTCCTGCTGGGCGACGCACTGGATGCCGCGCAAATCGTGAACCATGCTCGCGATCTGCTCTTGAAGCCGGACGAAGGCTCGCGGGTGAGCCAGCATCATCGACGGTCAAATTGTTAAAGAACGATGACGCTTGGCGTGATCGCCGGGCGTCTGGTGTGGTTGGTGACGATTACATGGGTATGACTGCTTGCGTCACTTCGATAATCCGATTGTTCGGTTTCACTGC
>WRJY01000117.1 GCA_009778355.1 Desulfovibrionaceae bacterium
CAAAGCCCGCCCTCAGACCGCCCCCCAAATCTTCGACGCCACGCACGCCCAGGCGGCTGTCGGCATTATTCATGAGGCTGGCGCTGATGAACTGGGTTTTGCCGGAATCATCGGGCGTCGAAGGCGTTCGGAATCCAGAAGATTTGATCCTCCCCACGCCCGCGTCGGCCACGCCGTACAGGGTCACGGAAGACTGGGTCGCTCCCGTATTCGGGTGCGGTTCGGGCAAGGCGCCGGGTTCGTACAGGGTCACCGCGGATTGGGCCAGCGCGGCCCCGGACAGGCCCAGCGCGGCCACGACGATCAGGGATTTTTTCATTCCAACCTCTCTATTCAAAAAATTTTGCCGGCCCTCCCGGGCGGCCAGCCCCCGGCAGAACCGGAAGGCGGCATTTGCACGCGCCCGCCGCGCAAAACAGCCGTTTTGCGCAACGCCATCAACAGGAAGGCGCAAGAACGCGCCAGCGCAGCAGGCGCGTTTTCCCTGCTCAGTGCTCAAGAATTTCGACCAGCCGCGGCGCGACGCGCTCGCGCTGGCTCAAGCCGAAGGCATACACGGTGACGGCGGCGATCAGGCAAGGCACGCCAACCAGCGTGAACAGCATCGGCATGGACAAGCCCATCGACAGCATGGAACCGCCAGCCAGCGCGCCCAGCATCGAGCCGCAGCGCCCAACGCCGTTGGACAGGCTGACGCCGGTGGCCCGGCACTCCGTCGGGTAGAACGCCGCCGACAGCGCGTTGGCCCCGACCTGCGTGCCCGAAACGCACACCCCGGCCCAGAACACGGCGATGGCCGCCAGCCACGGGTTGGCGGTCAACTGCCCGACGGCGGCAATGAACACGCCCGCCAGCACGTAGGCCACGGCCAGCACGCGGCTTGGGTTGAACCGGTCCATCAACCAGCCCAGCGTGATGGCGCCCAGCGTGCCGCCGATCTGGAACACGCCGGCGACGATGGCAGAGGCGGACATCGACATGCCACTGGTTTTGAACAGCGTGGGCATCCAGCTTTGCAGCAGGTAAATCACCAGCAGGCTCATGAAGAAGGTGGCCCACAGCAGGGTGGTGCCGCGCCGCAAATCGGGCGCGAACAGCCGATGGAGGATGTGGCGCTGACCGCCGTGTCCCAAATCGGAGAGCACGAAGTGGCGTCCGGCCAGATTTTCGCGCGGCGCGATGCGCGCCAGCGTGGCGGCGATGCGCGCGTCATTCCAGCGCGCGCGCACCATGTAGCGCACCGACTCGGGCAACAGGCCGATGAGCGCCAGGCCCACCGCCATCGGCAACAGGCCGCCCACCAGCAGCACCGAGTGCCAGCCGTAAAACTTGAGCAGCGCCGCCGCCGCGAAACCGCCCAGCGCCGAACCGCAGGTGAAACCGCAGAACATGGTGGTCACCAGCAGCGAGCGGATGCGGTGAGGACAGTATTCGCTGGTCAGCGTGATGGCGTTGGGCATGGCGCAACCCAGCCCCAGTCCGGTGAGAAAGCGCAAGAACACCAGCCAGCCAAAGGTCGGCGAAAACGCCGACAGCAGGCTCATCAGGCCGAAGGTGAACACGGAAGCCAGCAACATGCGCTTGCGGCCCAGCTTGTCGCCCAGCGGGCCGAACAGGATGGCCCCGGCCATCAGCCCCGCCAGCCCGGCGAAAAACACCCACCTGAGATCGGTAGGCCCGAGTTTCCACTCGGTCTGAATGGCCGGGCCGATGAAGCCGATGGAGGCGGTGTCGAAACCGTCAATGGCGACGATCAGAAAACACAGTCCGACGATCAGCGCCTGAAAGCGCGCGACCGGCTGGCGGTCGATGAACGCGGTGACGTCAATTTCAGGCGCGCCGAAGGGCGCGGACGACGGGGGCGTTGCGGCAGCGGTGGAATTCATGTTTGCGCGCCTCAGAACGCCTTGATGACGGTAAACCGCACCAGCGTGCCCTTGGTCTGCGCCGCCGAACCCGCCGTGGCGCTAACCTCCTTGTAAACGGCGCCCTGAAGAGTCACTTTGGCGCTCGGCACGGCATACATCACCTCGACGCCCACGGCATGCCGCGCGGCACGGTCGGTGGTGGCGCCTGGCCCGGTGTCGTTGGTGGTCTGCCACTGGCTGTAGCCCACCAGACCCGCCGTCACCAGGCCAAACGACTTGCCCAGACCCCATTCCAGCGATAGCTGCTGGCCGGGACGAAAGCCCGTGTCTTTCCTGGTATTGAACTCGTAGCGCATCAGCGCCGAGGCCGTAATGGTTTTGGCGCTGTCGAAATAGTAGGTTCCCCCGCCCGTGAGCATGGTGCTCTTGAAGCCCTTGCCCGCCGATGCGGGGTAGCTGGCGCTGGCGTTGTCCAGCCACATGCCCGCGCCGGCCACGGCATCCCACTGCGGGCCATGCCAACTCAGGATCAGCGGGCCAAGAAAAATGTCGCCCACGTCCGAGCGCGAGTCGGAAATGCCGGCGGCATTGATGGTTAGCGAGGTGTGCATGACAGGCACGATGGCTTCCATGCCGTAGTCGGCCCCGAGCAGTTTCTGGTCGGTAATCCAGACGAAGCGGTTAGCCAGCCCGGTGACGGCGCCGCTGTTGTTTCCCGGCAGTTTGCCGCTGCCGCCCGGCGCGCGGAAATTGTCGATGTTGTAGTCGATGAGATAACCCAGGTAGTACACGCCCGGAGGCGGCGCGCTGGCCGCCTGAATGCCTGTGATGCCTGGAGCGTAATGGCCATCGGCCCGGGCGCCGGTGGCGGCCAGGGCCCCCAGCAGGGCCAGGGCTGCCGCGGCGGGGATGTGGGTCTTTTTCATGCTGTTGTCTCCTTCATGGTTTTTGATATTGCTTGCCGGCCCCCTTGCGCATCCCGCCGTTGAACAGGCGGCAACAAGGGGGGAATTCAGGTGGAACGCACCGCGTCTTCGCGCAGGCCGCGCTCTTTTGCCATCGTCAGCGCGGTGTCTTCGATCATGTCTTCCTGGCCGCCGACCATGCCGCGCCGCCCCAGCTCGACCAGCAGGTCGCGCGCCGGAATGCCGTACTTCTTCTCGGCGCGTTTGGCAAACAGCAGGAAGGAACCATAAACGCCCGCGTAGCCGAGCGTCAGCGCGTCGCGATCAATGCGGATCGGGAAGTCCATGATGGGCACGACCAGGTCCTCGGCCACGTCCTGAATCTTCCAGACATCGACACCGGTTTCGATCCCCATGCGGTCGCACACGGCGACCAGCACTTCCATCGGCGTATTGCCCGCGCCCGCGCCCAAGCCCGCCGCCGCCGCGTCGATCCGGTTCGCGCCCGCTTCGATGGCGGCAATCGAGTTGGCCACGCCCATCGCCAGGTTGTGGTGGCCGTGAAAGCCCAGTTCCGTTGCCGGCTTCAAGGCGGCGCGCACGGCGGTGATGCGCTCGGTCACCTGCCCGGGCAGCAGGTAGCCCGCCGAATCGGTGATGTAGATGCAGTTGGCGCCGTAGCCTTCCATCAATTTGGCCTGCTTGACCAGCCCTTCGGGGCTGTTCATGTGCGCCATCATCAGAAAGCCCACGGTGTCCATGTCCATCTTGCGCGCCAGCGTGATGTGCTGTTCGGCCACGTCGGCCTCGGTGCAGTGGGTGGCAACGCGGATGGTGCGCACGCCCAGACCGTGGGCCATTTTGAGGTGATCGACGGTGCCGATGCCCGGAATCAGCAGCGCCGATACCTTGGCGCGTTGCATCAGCGGGATGACGGCGCCAAGGTATTGCTCGTCGCTGTGCGCCGGAAAGCCGTAGTTGACCGATGCGCCGCCCAGCCCGTCGCCGTGCGTTACCTCGATCAGCGGCACGCCCGCTTCGTCCAGCCCCTTGGCAATGGCGCGCATCTGCTCGAGCGTCATCAGGTGGCGCTTGGGGTGCATGCCGTCGCGCAGCGTCATGTCGTGGACGGTGATTTTCTTGCCCTCGAGTGTCATGGCGCGATTCCTTTCAAGCAGCCGCCACGCGCAGGTTGCCAGCCAGGATTTCCTCGGCAAACATCTCGGCGGTACGCGCCGCGGCGGCGGTCATGATGTCGAGGTTGCCGGCGTACTTGGGCAGGTAGTCGCCCAAGCCCTCGACCTCCAGAAAGACCGAAACGCGCTTGCCGTCGAACACCGGGCCGTTGACCAGCTTGTAGCCGGGCACGTATTTATTGACCTCGGCAATCATCTGCTGGATCGATGCGGTGATGCGCGCCTGATCGGGTTCGGTTTCAGTCAGGCAATGCACGGTGTCGCGCATGATGAGCGGCGGCTCGGCGGGGTTGATGATGATGATGGCCTTGCCCTTTTTCGCGCCGCCGACTTTCTCGATCGCGCCTGCCGTGGTGCGCGTGAATTCGTCGATGTTCTTGCGCGTGCCGGGGCCAGCCGAGCGGCTGGAGACGGTGGCGACGATTTCGCCATAAGCCACCGGCTGCACGCGGCTGACGGCGGCCACCATCGGAATGGTGGCCTGGCCGCCGCAGGTGACCATGTTCACGTTCATCTCGCCCTTGCCCACGTGCTCGCGCAGGTTGACTGACGGAATGCAATAGGGGCCGATGGCGGCGGGCGTGAGATCGATCATCAGCGCGCCCTCGGCGTTGACCTTGCGCGAGTTCTCGGCATGGACGTAGGCGCTGGTGGCGTCGAAGACGATCTGTACGCCATCG
>WRJY01000118.1 GCA_009778355.1 Desulfovibrionaceae bacterium
CGGCGCCAGGCGATGGACGAGGTGATCGACTGGCTGGGCTTTTACAACCACCGCCGGTTGCACTCGAGGCTGGGCTACGTCAGTCCGATACAGTACGAACAGGCATGGCACGCCGCTCAGCAAAGGCAAGCAGCATAATGGCCTTGGCTATGGGATGCGGGAATCGAGGGCAAGGTCAGACTACCTACGCTGCCTGCCAATTCGACTTCCCAAATCTGCCGCCCCAGCCCTACTTCGAGCGCACGGGCAAGCAGTCAGCTTGGTCGTTCGGCGCCAACGAGCAAGGAGCGCCCCCTGCGCCGGGTAAACCGGCAAGGGCTCTGAACCGTTAGTTGCTTGTTCCCATGAACTCTTGCGCGCGCAAGAGCTTTTCAAGAATCCGAACCTCTTTGAAAGGACCGTCATGAAAGCCCATCTCTTTTCGTACCTCGCCGCCGGCGTGGTTCTGGCTGCCGCGGCTGGCACGGCACAGGCCCAGGTGTCCCTGTCCGTCGGCACGCCGGGGTTCTATGGAGCCATCGACATCGGCGGCGCGCCGCCGCCTGCCTTGGTGTACCAGCAGCCGATGCTCATCCAGCCCGGAGTGGCCGTGGCAGCGGATCCGCTCTACCTGTATGTGCCGGCGAACCAGTATGGCAATTGGGGCCAATACTGCGGCTACTACGACGCCTGCAACCGGCCCGTGTTCTTCGTGCAAAGCAGTTGGTATCAACGCTCGTATGTTCCCTATTACCGCAGCCACCGCAGCTACTACGAGGGGCGGCGCGCGCAGTTCCAGTACGATCGCCACAGTTACCGTCCGCCAGCCAGAAATGACCGCCGGATGGCGCCGCCGCCACCGCGTCCCAACAGCCGCCCGCCAGCCGTGGAACAACGCCGGGCAGCGCCGCCGCCGCCGCCACGCCCCAACAGCCGCCCGCCAGCCAAGGTCGAGCACCGGAGCGGGCCTGACAACAGACATCATCCATAAATAAAAGCAAAGACAGGCGCGGCAAACCATGCGCGCGCCTTTTCTGTTTCCTATCCTGTTTCCTATCTGATGGAGTTGCGCTTGCTGGGCCGCGTGGGCTACGCGGCGGCCTTTGAGCAGATGAAGGCATTTACCGCCTCGCACGCACTGGATGGGCGCGAGGCGTTGTGGATTTGCGAGCATCCGCCCGTCTTTACGCTGGGGCTGGCGGGCCGGATCGAACACGTGCTGGCGCCGGGCGACATCCCCGTCGCGCCCACCGACCGGGGTGGTCAGATCACTTACCACGGGCCGGGGCAGGTGGTGGCCTATCCGCTCATCGACCTGAAGCGCCGCCGCATTTTCGTCAAGGAATACGTGTTCCGGCTGGAAGAAGCCGCCCTCCGCACGCTGGCGCGCTTTGGCGTTACCGGCCACCGGGTGGCGGACGCGCCGGGCATCTACGTGCGGCTCGATGATCCTTTCAGCCACGCGGCGCTGGCACAGCGGCCACGGCAGCGCGCGCCGGCGCCCAATTTCACCGGTCTGGGCAAAATCGCCGCGCTGGGCATCAAGGTCAGCGGCCACCGCGCCTATCACGGCCTGGCGCTGAACGTGGCGATGAACCTGGAACCCTTCTCGCGCATCAACCCTTGCGGGTATGCGGGGCTGAAAACGGTCGATCTTTCTACAATCGGCGTTTCGGCCACCTGGGACGACGCGGCGCGCGAACTGGCGGCGCATCTGACCCGGCTGCTGGCCGCCTGACCGCCACTCTCCCCCGCTCCTTCCTCCTGTGGTGGAAGGCTGGGTTCGGGGCCCGCGCCACCACACACATGCCAAACATAGCCACGCCACCCCCCGCCGCCGCCAGCCCCCACGCGCCCGTGGCGCGCGACGCCCAGCCCGCCCCCGCCTACGACGCCACGGTCAAGCAAAAGGCCGGCGCCAAGCTGGCGCGCATCCCGGTCAAGGTACAGCACGACGGCCCGGCGCTGAAAAAGCCGGACTGGATCCGCGTCAAGGCCGCCCGCGCCGGCACGCGCTTCTACGAAATCAAGGACATTTTGCGGCGCAGCCAGCTCGTCACCGTGTGCGAAGAAGCAAGCTGCCCCAACATCGGTGAATGCTTCGGCCACGGCACGGCCACGTTCCTCATCATGGGCGACAAGTGCACGCGGCGCTGCCCGTTCTGCGACGTGGGCCATGGCCGGCCCGACCCGCTGGACTCCGCCGAGCCGGTCAAACTGGCCGACACCATCGCCCAACTCGGGCTGAAATACGTGGTCATCACCAGCGTGGACCGCGACGACCTGCGCGACGGCGGCAGCCAGCACTTCGCCGACTGCATCAGACAGACGCGCGCGCGCGCGCCGGGCACGCAAATCGAAATCCTCACGCCCGACTTCCGTGGCCGCGACGATCGTGCGCTCGACATTCTTGGAACCGCGCCGCCCGACGTCATGAACCACAACCTGGAAACCGTGCCGCGTCTGTACAAACAGGCGCGCCCCGGCAGCGATTACCAGTTCAGCCTGAACCTGCTGAAAAAGTTCAAGGCCCGCCACCCCGGCGTGCCCACCAAGAGCGGCCTGATGGTCGGCCTGGGCGAGACCGATGAGGAAATCCTTGAAGTCATGCGCGATCTGCGCGCCCACGGCGTACAGATGCTCACTATCGGCCAGTATTTGGCGCCCTCCACCGCGCACATTCAGGTTCAGCGCTACGTCCACCCCGACACTTTCAAAATGTTCGAGCTAGCCGCCCGCCAACTGGGCTTCACCCACGCCGCCTGCGGCGCCCTGGTGCGCAGCAGCTACCACGCCGACGAGCAGGCGCGGGCAGCGGGCGTCTGTGTGAATTCCAACAATAAATCTGACTGAACATCGCTCTGCGCGACTGTACAACGTTCATCACGACTGCATGGCATCACGCGAAAAAGAGTAACTATGGCCAAGCAGCCGTCTATTCGCGAATTCCCTCATGATAACGAGATATGGAAGATCGACTGGCTGGGCGAGGTGGAACAGACTGGGCATGAGCCAAAGATCGACGTCCACCTGAGCCACATCCCATACTCCGACGAGCCGGCGGCATCCGGAACACCCAACACGCGCGTGATCCCGATCGGGATCGGGCAATTACCCTATCTCTGCACCGGATCCAGGTGGCGTAACGGTCGGCGCGAGATTTTCTACTCACGAGACTTCCCCTCTCCACGGCTGCGTGACATCCGGTTCGATGAGAACACCATCCGGCGGATTCCCCTCCACCACGTAATCGGCGAGCGGATTGGTCAGGACGGCAAACCACGAAACCTATGGCTCGTCCCGCCCTATGCTTACGCCATCCCCACCGACCTGGGCAAGACACGCTGCTTCGCACTCGAATACCAAGGCGACCCCTACGGCATCGTTGTGCCGGCACACGAGGTCGCCAGGTTCTACTACGGACAGTCGTCCGACGTGGCCTTGGCCATGTTCCGAGGCACCCTGTCCGCCGCGCCGCGCGAAGTCTGGGATATCGATCGCTGCAGCATCAACGAAGTAGATGGTCGTCGGCTTGCGATGATCGCCCGAGCCAAGAGAATGGCCAACAACGATTGCTGGGTGCTTGGCCGGATTCTGGGCGACGAGAACGCCCGCCGCGGTGCTCATGGCATTCACGAATCGCTGCTTCGTGCAGCGGTAAATCGCGAGCGTCGCTTCGTCGACACGGACATCCCGTTCAGGGGAACCGCAAGCTGGTCAGTTCGCGCAGCAAAGCTCGTCGGAACGGGCGGTCGATCCCGCTGGCTGGTTCTGGAAATCCTGAGCTGCAGCGGCGCTTTTCCGTTTGATGATCTCGCGGTGATCGCAGACAACAGCAACGACCTTGCGTCCGACAACTCCAGGGAGGACAAGCCCACAGCGTTCGCCGGTCAGCATATCGCTACACAGGAAGATGCCGACGACGAACTGAGGAGCGACGGTCCGCCTCAGGCAGGAATACATCAGATACCCGTGCATCTGTCGGCACGTTCAGCATGCTGGAAACATACATCCCAAGTCGAGCCGACCAATACCGCGACACCATGAGGCGGCACAACTGGTGCAGCACGGCCATGTGTCCGGCATCCAGCGAGGACGGCTGGCCGTTGACGCATGCGGCAATCGAACTCGACATCGCCGCGATGCTGTCGTCGTAGAACTTAACCTCCGTGGCCGGAGCGTCCCGAAGATCGGCCCCGCAAGCGTGACAATTGCTCATCGGGCCTGAGTCGACGGTCTGTGGCTTCCCCAGTTCCAGCCTATGGAAAGCGACGGGATCCCCACAACTCGAACATCGATCAAGCAGTTCGACGCAGTGACGAGCGCAATGGCAAATGACGCCGACCCGCCAGAGGGTTCGAAAATACGGCGCGGCGTCCTCCGCAAGGCACCGCGGACAGTAAAGGATGCCGAACGATCGCCGCTTGCGGTGGTACATGCCGGTGCAGAGGATCCAGCGCAGCTGTCCGGTCGCGTGCCATCGGTCGTACAGCATCCCCTGGTAGCGACGCAGCGTGGTGTCGGCCACTCGCCGCAGCGGCGTTCCGGTGTGCTCGGCCAGTGATCGAAGCAGCCAGCCTGGTGCCAAACGGTCGATGTCCCGTATGCGTCTGGCCGCGCCACCTTGACGCCGTGGTAGTTGATATGCCAGTGAGTTTGCGGCTGACGCTCAGTGCGCTGGTTGCCAGCG
>WRJY01000119.1 GCA_009778355.1 Desulfovibrionaceae bacterium
TTCGACCCCGTGTTTGGCGCGCGCCCGCTCAAGCGCGCCATTCAGCAGCGCATCGAAAACCCGCTGTCCAGAGACTTGCTGGAAGGCAAATTCCCGCCCAAGAGCGAAATCACCGTCACCGTCGATCCCATCAAGGCGCCTGGGGTGTTTCAGTTCGGGGCGGGCAAGGCGCGGGGGTGAGGCCGGTACTCGCGGGGGGGCCCGGCATCGAGATGCCGGGCAAGACCGCTACAGCTTCTTGACCAGTACCTGGCTCTTGCGGTCCCAGTTGTATTTGCGCTTGCGCGCGTCGGGCAGCCAGTCCGGGTCCGCGGGTTGAAAGCCGCGTTTGATGAACCAGTGCATGGCCCGCGTGGTCAGCACGAAGATGCTGGACAGGCCCATGGCGCGGGCGCGCTGCTCCACGCGCTTCAGGATTTTCTCGCCATCGCCCTGGCCCTGACTTTGCGGCGAGACGGTGACAGCGGCCATCTCGCCCGTTTTGGCTTCGGGGTACGGGTACAGCGCCGCGCAGGCGAAGATCACGCCATCGTGCTCCAGCAGGGTGTAGTTGCCGATGTCGCGCTCGATCTCGGTGCGGCTGCGCATGACCAGTGTGCCGTCGCGCTCGAACGGCTCGATCAGTTGCAGGATGCCCGCCACGTCGTCGGCGGTGGCCTCGCGCAGGTTCTCCAGCTTTTCGTCCACCACCATGGTGCCGATGCCGTCGTGCACGTAAATCTCCAGCAGCAGCGCGCCGTCCACCGCGAAGGGCAGGATGTGGCTGCGCTCCACGCCGTGCTCGCACGCCGTCACGCAGTGGCGCAGGTAAAAACCCACGTCGGCTGGTTTTTCGGGCGGCGGCAGGCGGGCCATCAGCGCGCGCGCCTCGGCCAGCGGAACCTCGGTGTCGATCGGGTTGTCCTCGCCCTCGGGCTCCAGCGGGCGCACGCGCAGGCCGGGGCATTCGGTCAGAAAGATCAGCTTGTCGGCCTGCAACGCCATCGCCACCGAGGTGGCGACTTCCTCCATCGCCAGATTGAAAGCCTCGCCCGTGGGCGAGAAGCCGACCGGCGACAGCAGCACCAGCGCGCCGGTGTCCAGCGAGTGCGTGATGCCCGCCACGTCCACCCTGCGCACCACGCCGGTGTGCTTGAAGTCCACGCCGTCGATGATGCCCATGGGCCGCGCGGTGATGAAGTTGCCCGAAATCACCCGCACCTTCGAGCCGGCCATCGGCGTATTGGGCAGCCCCTGGCTGAAGGCGGCCTCGATCTCGTAGCGCAACTGGCCGGCGGCCTCCTGGGCGGAATCGAGCGCCACCTCGTCGGTCACGCGCATACCGTGCGAAAAGCGCGGCTCGTGGCCTTTCAGGCGCAACTGCTCGTTCACCTGCGGGCGAAAGCCGTGTACCAGCACGATCTTCACGCCCATGCTCTGGATCAGCGCCAGATCGGTGGCGATGTGGCCCAGCTTGCCGGCGGCAATCGCCTCGCCCACCACGCCCACCACGAAGGTCTTGCCGCGGTGCATGTGGATGTACGGCGCAACCGCGCGGAACCACGGAACGAAGGTGAAGTTGAAAACGGTGGACATGCAAAGTGCCTGAAGGAAAGGGGAGGGCGGCTTGACACTCCGGGGACGGCAAGGCGTCAAGTGTAGCGATCAGGGCGCCGCCCGGCGCCGCTGCTGCCTGCCATTCTTGCGCCATCGAAGCAGGCAGATGACGATGACCCTGGCGCCTGAAGCCAGCAGCTCGCGCACGGCATCCCGCGCTTCGGTCGAGCGCACGGCAATGACGCTGCGGCCTTGCGCGCCAGTGCGCTCCATCACGCCGCGGATGTGACGCGGCGGTGCCAGCGCACCTGTCTGCAACATATTGTTAATGCTTACAAACTATTACACAAAATGGGTGCTTGCGGGAGTGGTTTCGGTGCTAAATTCGCAAACGAGTTGCCGCCTCGCCTTGAGGCAGCTTTACAGAGGTTCGCCATGCATGTCCAGAAGTCGCGCTATTTCCTGCCGATGCTCTTGCCGTCCCGCCTTGCCGCTGCGGCGCTTGCGCTAAAGGGCTTGGCTGACCGCGAACCCCGGTTGCAGCGGGTGCGCATCCATCAGCATGGCACCCGTTTTCAAGACTGTCGCTGAAGGCATGGCAAGCTCATCGCCCACCATCGGATTGACCTGCGCCCAACCAGTCGGACTTCAAACCACTGGCGTGGCACAGGCACGGGATTGAACGATGCGATTGCCCCGGTCGCAAGTATTGCCATTTTGTTATTTGGTTTTGTCGTTGCGTGTTTTAACTTTTATCAATCAATATATCACGAAGGACTGTTGAGATGAAAAGATACATCACTGGCGTGGCAAACCTCAGGTTTGCAACTGGAAAAGGGCTCTTTCCTGGGGGTTGGATAAAAGCAATACCCCATGTTTTCACGGCAGCATTGGTCAGTCTGGGCGTCTTGCTGTTGCCGGCCATGGGGCATGCTCAAGAGGAGGCCCCGTCTCATGCCACGGGCGCTTTGCCGTCAATGGAAAACATTGCGCCTGCTGCAAGATCCTTGGCCATGGCTCCGTTGCCTGATTCTGTTGACCTGAGGCAGTGGTCAGTTCCCGTGGGTAATCAAGGATCAGTTGGTTCCTGCGTAGCCTGGGCCATAGGGTACGCCATGAAGGGGTGGTATGCCAATAAAACTGGCCTACCGGATCCCATTTTTGCACCCATGTATATGTATTCTCAAATTCATACAACGGGTTGTGGATCGCCTGAATGCGGGGCTTATACGAATGATGCTTTTAGTCTTTTAAAAGACCAAGGCATAGATGTTGCCAGTGATTATTCTCAGTACGTCGATCGTTTATACGGCGCCTGGCCTTATGCTCCTTTCTATGACTGGCGAACGCAGCCTACTACCGCGCAAAAATTCAATGCTGCCCAATATAAAATAAGCGGCTGGAGCACACTGTTTTCGACGTACCCCAATGGCGGCGGTGTAAACGGCATGACGGAAATCAAGAACGCGCTGTCCAATGGGCAGCCAGTTGCCATCATGATGCCAGTGCGCCAAGGATTCGACCGGCTGACGAAAGCAAACGATCTCGACACCGATACGACGAGCGCTAGCCGGGGTTTGCACGAAATTTTTGCTGTCGGCTACGATCAGGATGGGCTTTTGATCCAAAACTCCTGGGGTACGGATTGGGGCAATTCCGGTTTTGGCCGCCTGGCCTGGAGCGTCGTGCAAAAAGACGTGTCAGAGGCCAGGGTCATCAATCAGGCGATCAGCCCCGCCTACACCATCACAGCCAGCGCGGGCACAGGCGGAAGCATCAACCCGTCGGGCGCCGTGACGGTCAATTCCGGAGCGACCAGGTCGTTCACGGTCACGCCGAACGCGAACTACGCCATCTCTTCGGTTGGCGGCACCTGCGGCGGCACGCTCAGCGGCAACACTTACACAACCGGAGCCATTACCGCCAACTGCACGGTGACGGCGGCGTTTGTTTATCAAACAACCCCCACCTACACCGTGACTGCCAGCGCGGGCACGGGCGGCACGATCAACCCGTCAGGGGCGGTTACGGTCAGCTCGGGAGCGGTCAAAACATTCACGGTCACGCCGAATGCGAACTACGTCATCTCCTCGGTCGGCGGCACCTGCGGCGGTTCATTCAGTGGCAATACCTACACGACCAATGCCATCTACTCCAACTGCACGGTGACGGCGGCGTTTGTTTATCAAACAACCCCCACCTACACCGTGACGGCCAGTGCGGGCACGGGCGGCGCCATCAGTCCGTCAGGGGCGGTTGCGGTCAACTCGGGGGCGACCAGAGCGTTCACGGTCACGCCGAACACGGGCTACGTCATCTCCTCGGTGGGCGGCACCTGCGGCGGCACGCTCAGCGGCAACACTTACACAACCAGAGCCATTACCGCCAACTGCACGGTGACGGCGGCGTTTGTTTATCAAACAACCCCCTACTACGCAGTGACCGCCAGCGCGGGCGCCGGTGGCACCATCAGTCCGTCGGGTATTAACGCAGCGGTCTCGGGATCGACCGTAAGATTCACGGTCACGCCGAATCCTGGCTACGTCGCCACCGTGGGCGGTACCTGCGGCGGTACGCTCAGCGGCAATACCTACACGACCTATCCAATCACTGCCAACTGCACGGTGACGGCGGCGTTTGTTTATCAAGCAACCCCCACCTACACCGTGACGGCCAGCGCGGGCACAGGCGGCGCCATCAGTCCGTCAGGGGCGGTTGTGGTCAACTCGGGGGTGGCCAGAGCGTTCACGGTTACGCCGAACACGGGCTACGCCATCTCCTCGGTTGGCGGCACCTGCGGCGGCACGCTCAGCGGCAACACTTACACAACCAGAGCCATTACCGCCAACTGCACGGTGACGGCGGCGTTCGCTTATCGAGAAGTCCTCCCCTACTCCGTGACAGCCAGCGCGGGCGTTGGAGGCACGATCAGTCCGTCGGGTACGGGCTCAGTACTCCCGGGGACGACCAAAACGTTCACGGTCACGCCGAATACGGGCTACGCCATCTCCTCGGTTGGCGGTACCTGCGGCGGCACGCTCAGCGGTAATACCTACACGACCTATCCGGTCAACGCCAATTGCACGGTGACGGCGGCGTTCGTGTATCAACCAATCTCCTACTACACCGTGACCGC
>WRJY01000120.1 GCA_009778355.1 Desulfovibrionaceae bacterium
CCAAATGGTGAGGTCGAGCTAAGTCAAAAACCTCTGTGTTCATAAGAGGTTACGAGGGTAAATAAGCGCTCAACTGCCGTTTTTAGGTTGAACACGCGGTTCAGATCATGCCCATGCTCCCGGTAGCGCGGCGCTGCACGCAGGCCAGGTAGGCGTCGCCGTCGGGCGGCCGGGCGGCGCGGCTGGCGTCGGCCAGCATCTGGCCCAAGCATTGCATCGCCTCGTGGTGAGCCGCGTGCAGGCTGCCGCGGCGGCGCGCCAGCAGTTCCACCGCCTGCCGGATGCCGCGCGGCTGGTCGATGCCGCACTGCTCGCTGATGGCCAGGTGCATCGACAAATGCAGAAACGGGTTGCCGCCCACGGCGCCATCGCCATAGTCGCGCGCCACGGCAGCAGCGGCATCGGCCAGGTCGGCGTGCCATTCGGGGTGCTCGGCGATCCAGCCGGCGGCCAGGGACTCGATGGCCTGCAACGGCTGGCCCGCGCAAGCCTTGGCCCAGGCGCCGCAAAAAAAACGGCGCACTTCTTCCTGTGACGGGGCAAACATGGGGCGCAAGGGTACCACCGCTACTACCTCACGCGACTGGGCCGCGCGGTCACGCAGCCTGCGCGCTGACGCGCTTTGACATCATGCCGGCCATGGCCGCTGCACACTGAAGTCTTCGCATGATTTGTCAACACTCAGGCCCTAGTGCCGTGTCACACCAATACTGGCGCATAATGGAACCGATGGATTCTCGTTCAGGGCAAGGCGCAAACTGCAGCGATACCTGTTGGTATCGCGAAGATTTGCAACGCCGTCCTGGGCGCGAAGACACGGTTTCATGCGTCAGTATTGGTGTGACACGGCATTAGTTTGCGCTACGCCGTGCCCAGCAGCGCCGGCACGGGGAAATTCCGGGGCAGCGCGCGCATCTGGTTCATGCCGCGCTGGGCGTAGAGCAGCAGGGCGTGATCGCGGTAATACGCCATCAGCACCGCATAAGGGTGGAAGGCGCGCAGATACGGCTGAACGGAGGTCAGCGCTTCCATGGCTTGCTGTGTGCTCATGCCGCTGGCGCATTCGTGCATCCAGCGCCCGCCCAGCGACGTGGGTTTGACCATCCACTTGCGGGTGACACCAAAACGCTCGCCGTCCTTGAAAATCGGCGAACCCGGCTCGATGGAAAACACGCCCCGGTGTATCGAATAAATATATTCGCGGTTGCGGTCGAGAAAACGCAGCGTAGCCAAGAATTCATCGTGCGTTTCCGTTGGAAAACCCGCCATTATGTATACATGGTTGGCGATGCCCGCCGCATGGGCATCGCGCAACACTTGTTCGATGTCGCCGATCCGGGTGCCCTTGTCCATCAAATCAAGAATCCGCTGCGAACCACTTTCCAGCCCCCACAACAGATAGGCGCAGCCTGATTGCGCCATCTTGCGCAAAATTTCCGGCTTGAATGCCTTGTTGGGCTTGGCCAGTGCGTAATATGAAATATCCAGCCCGGAGGCAATGATGGCGTCGGCCAGATTGGCAAAATGCCCCGGCGCGATCATTTCATCGACGAATGAAAAATGCCGCACGCCTTGCACAACCTGCGCGCGCAACAGCTCGATGACCTGCTCCAGCCCATGCAGCCGGTAAGTCAATCCGGCCGACATGTAATGCACGCAAAACGTGCAGCGCCGCCAGTAACAGCCGCGCGAAAGCAGCAGCGGAACGATGGGTTGGGGCGAATAATAATCGGTCAGTCTGAAATCGGAAAAATCGGGCGCGCCGCCATAGGCGTCGATGTCGCGCTGGTATTGGGAGGCGTTGCGTGCCACTTCGCCTCCCACTTTGCCATCGCGCCAGAATACCGCGCCAGGTACGTCTGCGGGGGAACCCTCTTGCTGCAGCAATTTTTTCAGCGGTTCCTCGCCATCGCCATCGATGATGACATCCGCCGCCTGCGGATACCAGCGCAGAAAGTCCTCCGCGCCGGCCGTGAAACAACTGCCGCCAAAGATGACTTTTTTACCCGTGCGCTGACGCATCCAGCGCCCGAGCAGCGCGCCAACAGGCAATTGCTGGCTGAAAATCATGGAAAAACCGTAGCAATCGGCTTTTTCACGCTCGATCAGTTGCAGCGCCTCGGCCAGCAGGGGGTCGAGCGGCGCATCGGGCTTCCAGGCATCGGCAGCCTGGCCCAGGTGTCCGGCCACGAACTGCGTCAGCGACACCAACAATCCGCCGTAATGATCGTAAGCCGCCGCATCCTGGAACAAGTCCGCGGCGCCCTTGCCGCGAAAAAAATCCTCGATCTTCAACAGCTCCGCCGGGTTGGCGGTGCTGAGCGGCGGCACGCCAAAACGCAATGTTCCGGCGCGCAACAGCGCAAACACCTTGCCATAGCACCACAGATTGAGGTCGAGCACCTTGACCCGCCACTGCGGCAGTTCGCGCTCGATATACGCCTTGAGCATTGGCGCGCCGAGCGGCGGCGAGGTCGGCACCGTCAGCGGGGGATACACCAGCAGCAATTTGCGCGTGCGCGCCGGCATGGCCGCTGGCACCTTGTCCCTTGAAGAATGAAACCGGATCGGCTGTTGTTGTTCCATGATCGGCGACAATGCGGCCTCAGGTATCGCGCGAGACCTTGATCGCCGGGAACCGCGCCGAAAAGTCCTTGGCCTTGGCGGCAATGCTGACCGCCACCTGGCGGGCAATGCTTTTGTAGATGGCGGCGATCTCGCCGTCCGGGTCGGCCACCACGCTGGGGCAGCCTGAATCGGCCTGCTCGCGGATGGCCAGCGCCAACGGCAGCGCGCCCAGGTAGTCCAGCCCCTTTTCGTCCGCGTAACGCTTGCCGCCCTCGGCGCCGAAGATGTGCTCGACGTGCCCGCAGTTCGAGCACACGTGGACCGCCATGTTCTCGACCACGCCGAGGATCGGCACGCCCACTTTCTCGAACATCGCCACGCCCTTGCGCGCGTCGGCCAGCGCGATGTCCTGCGGCGTGGTGACGATGACCGCGCCGGTGATCGGCACCTTCTGGCTCAAGCTCAGTTGAATGTCGCCGGTGCCCGGTGGCATATCGACGACGAGATAGTCGAGGTCTTTCCAGTTGGTCTGGCGCAGCAGTTGGTCCAGCGCCTGGCTGGCCATGGGGCCGCGCCAGATCATGGCCTCATCCGCGCCGACCAGCAGGCCGATGGACATGACCTGCACACCGTGGCCCAGCAAAGGCTCCATGTTCTCGCCGTCCAGGCTTTCGGGGCGGCCCGTGACGCCCATCATCAGCGGCACGCTGGGACCGTAGATGTCGGCGTCCAGCAGGCCCACGCGGGCTCCTTCGGCGGCCAGCGCCAGCGCCAGATTGGCGGCGGTGGTGCTCTTGCCCACCCCTCCCTTGCCGGAAGCCACGGCGATGATGTTCTTGACCTGCGGCATCAATTGCACGCCGCGCTGCACCGCATGGGCGATGATCCTCGACGCCAAGTTGACCGACACGTTACCCACCCCCGGCACGCCGCGCGCCGCCGCAATCAGCGCCTGGCGCAGCGCCGGTATCTGGCTTTGGGCGGGGTAGCCCAGTTCGACATCGAACGACACGTCGCCGCCGCCGTCGATGCGCAGGTTCTTCAGTTGCTTGCCGGACACGAAGTCCTGGCCAGTATTGGGGTCGGTCACAGTGGCCAGGGCCGCCAGCACCGCCTGCTCAGAAATCGCCATGAGGTTGCTCGGAAAAAAATGGTTGATGCCGCCTGGAAAGCGTTTTCGATCCATGCACGAACGCAAGTGCCGCCCCCTCTCCCCAACCCATCTCCCGCAAGAGGAGAAAGGTTAGGGAGAGAGGGAGCGTGGGCAACCGAATCAAAAACGTCTCCCAAGCCGCGCCCGCCAGATACCCGGCCAGCGCGCGAACGACGGGCGTAGTTTAGGGGACTTGGCCGTGGGCCTGCCGGCGCAGGGGCAGGCCCGCAGGCAATGACCGGCCCGGCTGGCAGGGAACCCCCTGACCGCTGAAAATTTCCAGTGGCCAATTTTTCCGCAGTGGAAACGCCTTTGCAGTGCCCGTCCCACTACGTCCTCCAAGATGCCTCAGAATCCCACAAATATCGCACCTGCCCCTTTTGGACATCTCACTTTCCCTCAGGCGTAACGGATCGCCTCCAATTCCCGGCTACTCTCTACCGCGATCTGGATCGGTGACGGAATGGCTCGCGCAGACACGTACTTCCAGCCAGAGTTGCATGCATAAGCTGAACAAGCGATCAGACTCCGGCCATGGTTCTCGCGATGATACCGAGTTGCACCTCAGCGGCTCCGCCGAAGATCGTGAACGCTCGACTGTTCAGATAATCGGGCAGCAGCGTACCGAGCAGCGCATCGTCGTCGCTGCTCGACTCGGCCGACCGGTCCGGCCAGCGCAACCCTTCGATCCCCAGGACTTCCACTCCGAGTTCGCCGATCGCTTGCTTGTTACGGCTCGCGCGCAACTTCAGGATCGATGAAACGGAGCCCGGGTTGTCCCCCGGTTCCAATCGACCGAACGTCTTCAGTTCCAACATTTCAAAGGCGTCGAGATGATCGGCCGCGACTTCACCGAAGCGTGCTTCATTCTAATTCGCGTTAGAAACAGAATTAATTATCCAAGGCCAAGCGCAGATGCTCTTGATGCGCTCAGTGTCGCGCTCGAATGCGCC
>WRJY01000121.1 GCA_009778355.1 Desulfovibrionaceae bacterium
GCGAGCTGGCCGGCTGCGCGTTGATCGGCGGCGAGACGGCGGAGATGCCCGGCATGTACCCGCCGGGCGAATACGACCTGGCGGGCTTTTGCGTCGGCGCGGTCGAAAAGTCGAAGATCCTCACCGGCCAAAACGTGCAAAGCGGCGACGTGGTGCTGGGCCTGGCTTCCAGCGGCGTGCACAGCAACGGCTTCAGCCTGGTGCGCAAGTGCGTCGAGCGCGCCGCAGGCAAGCTGCCCGTCGCGCTGGACGGGCGGCCCTTCCGCCAGGCCGTGATGGAGCCGACGCGCATCTACGTCAAGAACGTGCTTGCCGCCCTGCGCCAGCACCCCATCAAGGCGCTGGCCCACATCACCGGCGGCGGCCTGCTGGACAACATTCCGCGCGTGCTGCCCGGCGCCCTGGCCGCGCACCTGGTCAAGGGCAGTTGGCCGCAAAGCGAGCTGTTCGCCTGGCTGCAAAAAACGGCGGGCATCGACGACTTTGAAATGAACCGCACCTTCAACAACGGCATCGGCATGGTGGCGGTCATCGCCGCCGACGCCGCCGATGCCTGCGCCGCCAGCCTGCGCGCGGCGGGCGAGCAGGTGCGCGTCATCGGCCACATCGGCCCGCGCGGCGATGGCCAGGCGGTAACAGTGAGATAAATTTCCTCTCGTGGACGCCCTGCCCGACCGCCGCGAAAAAATCGCCACACTGGCCAGCCACGCGCTGATCGGCGCCATGCTGCTGCTGGTGATGTGGCAGGGCCTGCTGCCCGGCCTGCTGTGCGTGTGCCTGGGTTTTCTGGGCACGCGCCGGCTCAGTCCGTGGCTGGGGCGGCTGACGCGCGCCAGGGACGGCGCCGCTCCCAGCCTGGCCGCCGCCCTGGTGGCGCTGCTGCCGCTGGTGCTGATCGCGGTGGCGCTGCCGCGCACGCGCGGGCTGATCCTTGACGCGCCGGGGCAGTACCGCGAACTGCTCGGCTTCATGGCCCGCACGGTGCTGGAGTTGCGCGACCGGCTGCCGCACGACATCGCCGGCCAGTTGCCCGATGGCGCCGACCAGGTGCAGCGCGTCATCGCCGGCTACCTGGCCAGCAAGGCCGTCACACTGGCAATGACGGGCCGCGCCTGGCTCGGCGGCCTGCTGTTCGCCTACGTCGGGCTGCTGATCGGCGCGCTGGCGGCGGCGCGGCCCAGCGTCCTGGGCGAGATCAAGCCGCTGACCGCCGCGCTGCACTTGCGCGCCCGCCGCTTCGGCGAAACCTTCCGCCAGATCGTGGTGGCGCAGTTCTGGATCGCGCTGCTCAACACCTTCCTGACCGCCATGTTCCTGCTGGTGGTGCTGCCGCTGTGGGAACGCCGCCTGCCCTACACCATGGCGCTGATTCTGCTGACCTTCGCCGCCGGGCTGATCCCCATCGTCGGCAACCTGATCTGCAACGGCGTGCTGACCCTGGTCGGCCTGTCGGTATCACCCCTGGTGGCGCTGACCTGCCTGGGATTTTTGATCGCCATCCACAAGGCCGAATACTTCGTCAACGCCAAGGTCATCGGCCACCGCACCCACATGGGCGTGTGGGAACTGCTGGCCGTCATGTTCGTCATGGAAGCCGTCTTCGGCCCCGCCGGCCTGGTTGCCGCGCCGTTGTTCTACGCCTACGCCAAGAAGGAATTGCACGCTGCCGGATGGGTGTGAATCCGGCCCACGGCGTTTTCGCGCTTGCCGGCGTGGCCCCCGTCCGGCTGGGCGTTATCGGATCAGGCCCAGGGTGCGCGCAATGGCCACCGCGTGCGTGCGGCTCCTGGCATCCAGCTTCACGTTGATATTGCGCAGATGGGTGCGCACCGTGCTGTCGGAGACGAAGAGCTTTTCGGCCATCGCGCTGTTGGAGTAGCCCTCGGCCAGCAGTTGCAGCACACGGATTTCCTTGCGCGTGAGCGGTTCGGCGTTGACATGCGCCGCGGGCGTCTCGTTTTCCGCCGCGGCCACGACCGGCCCGACGATTCGCAGCAGACGTTGCAGGTGGTCAGCCAGGATCGGGTCACCACGCAGCAGGCTGGCGGCGCTGCCGCCTTCGTGGTTGCGCGCGGCGTTGGCGTAGCGATGCAACAGCGCCCCCACCGCCGGACCTTCGTCGAGGATCAGGCGCACGAAGCCTTCCCGGCTGGCGGTTTGCAGTACGGCGCCGATTTCATCCAGCGCAGCCTGCGGCTCGCCCGTGCGTTGCAGGGCCAGCGCGCGCAGCACACGCAGCTTGAGGGCGCGGCGGTTCCGGTTGGAAGCCAGGGCCGTGTGTAACTCGGCGTTGATGGCGCTCAAGGCGGCCCTCGCATCGCCGAAGGCGATCTCCCAGCGGGCCTTGGCCAGCGCGAAATAGTCCAGGTCGTGCGCAAGCAATCGCTGGCGGCTCTCGCGCTCCCACAACGCGGGGTCGTTGGCGCGTTGCAATTCGTCGCGCGCGGCGGGGCCATTGCCTTGCAGGAGCAGCAGCAGGGAACGTTCGAGCTTGGCGCTGGAAACCACGCGCGGCAACTGGCGGTGGTGGCCCAGGTATTCGAGTTCCGTCAGCGTCTGAAAGGCGGCGTCGATGTCGCCCGCATGGAAGGCGATGCGCGAACGCATGACGTGGCTGAGGATCATGTGATCCGGCAGGCCGACGTCGCGCGCCAGCGGAAGGTACGCGTTCAGCAGGTGCTCGGCCTGCGCCATCTGGTGCGTTTCGTACACCGTGCCGGCGTACAGCACGCCGGCCCAGGCGTTGCCGTGGCTGTGGTTGTGGTTGTAGGTAGCGGCATGGGTGGAATCCACCGCCATGCGCAGCCGCGCCGTCGCCTGCCGCAACCGGCCTTCGTGCAAGTCGGTCAAACCCGCCAACGATTCGGTGTACATGCGGTTGAAGATGCTGTTGCGCTGCTCGCGCCGCGCCGCTTCGAGCAGGCGCTGCGCCTCGCACGGGTCGTCGCGCACCGACACGATGTAGGCCATGGCGTTGAGCAGCGCCGCCTCCGCGAAGGCCATGCTGGTGGGCAGCAGCGCCAGGCTTGCGCGGCCAGCCTCGTAGGCTTCGTTGTGCTTGTCCTGCATCGCCAACAGCAGGGGGATCAGGATGCGTGCATTGTTGCGCACCTTCGGTATTGGGCTGTCGAGGCAACCCGATTCCTGCAACTGGCGCATGGCATCCCAGGGGCCATGCGTGAAGCAGATGGCCCACAGGGCGATCATTTGCAGCCAGTCATGCGCGCGCAGCAGCGGCGCGGGAATGGCCGCGAACCAGCGCGCCAACATGCGCATGCGGCCCTGTTCCAGGAACTGCTCGGCGTGCTGTTCGAGCAGTGCGAGCGCATGAGGATGGTCGCCGCCCTCGATGGCATGGTCGATGGCGGGCACTGGCCGGCCCTGCGATTCGTACCAGCCCGATGCCGCCAGATGCAGGCGCGCCAGTTCCTCGGGCTGCTCGCGCGTCAGTTGCGCGCGCAGGAAGTCGGCGAACAGGCTGTGGTAGCGCCATGTCTCGGCCGCGTCGCCGCGCACCGGCGTGAGAAACAGGTTGGCCGCCGCCAATTGATCGAGGATGGCGACGCTATCGGCGCGCGGATTCAGCGCCTGGCACACTGATGCGTCGAGATGGCGCAGGATGCTGGTGCGCAGGAGGAAATCGTGGATCTCCTTGGGCTGGCTGGCGAGCACATCCTCGGCCAGGTAGTCGGCCACGGCGCGGTCGGAACCGGAAAATTGCTCGATGAAGCCGGTTGCGGCGCCATGACGCTCCAGCGCAAGCGAGGCCAGCCACAGCGCCGCCGGCCAGCCCTCGGTCTTGCGGTAAAGCCGCGACAGGAGGTCGGCGGTCAGTGTCTTTCGCGGCCCGCCGGCGCGCGTGGCGCGGTTTTGGCGCAGGTTGAAGAAGTCGCGCGTCTCCTCGAGCGAGAAGCGCAGGCGGTCGGTGTCGATCTCGATCAATTGACCGCGTGCGCGCAAGCGGCCCAGGCCCAGGTTGGGCAGGCCGCGCGAGCCCAACACGATCTGGCCCCGGCGCGGCAGGTTGTCGATCAACTCGCGTACCAGACTGAGCACGGCGGGCTCCTGCACCACCTCGAAATCATCGAAAAAGAGCGCGAACGGCGAGTCGCAGGCAGCCAGCGCGGCCACCACGTCGAAGGGCGCCTGATGGACAGGCGCCTCGATGCCCAGCCGCTGCACCACCTCGGTCAGACAATCGAGAAAGCGCGAAACATCGTTGTCCGCCTGGTCGAGCGTGAGCCAGGCCGTCGCCAGGCCCTGCGCATCCATGTCCTCCCGAAACTGCGTCATCACCGTGGTTTTGCCGAAGCCGGCCGGGGCGCGCACCAGCACCAGCTTGACGCCTGAACCGGCAATTTCATCGCGGATGGCGGCGCGAGGCACCTGGGCAGCCATGAGGCCCGGGGGAGTGAGCTTGGTTTCGAGGATGCGAGCGGAAACGGACACAGGCGCAAGAAACGGATCGGCGGAAAGAGAAAGGACGCCGGACAGGAAATCCCGTCGCTGCTGACGCCCCCGAACGTCGAATTTTGCTACCTGAATGGCAATGATCGGTTACATAAGAGCCTGTTTATGATCTCAGCAGGCCCGCTGTCCCGCTGTCCCGGTATCAGAATTTGGTATAGCCGCCGTCGATGACGAACTGCTCGCCCGTGTGGTAGTTCGACGCATCGCTGGCCAGATATACCGCGATGCCG
>WRJY01000122.1 GCA_009778355.1 Desulfovibrionaceae bacterium
CGCCCGCCGCCGATGCGCTGTGGACGCGGCTGCTGGCGCGGCTGGACGCGCGCGGCTTCGGTGGCCGCGCGCTCATGATCGAGCCGGGCCGCTCGCTGGTGGGCAACGCGGGCGTGTGCGTGACCGAGGTGCTGTACCTCAAGCCCGGCGAGCAAAAGAACTTCTGCATCGTCGATGCCGCCATGAACGATCTGCCGCGCCCGGCGCTGTACCAGGCGTTTCACCGCATCGAGCCGGTGGCCGCCGCCGCGCCGGGCGCGCCAACGGCGATCTACGACGTGGTCGGCCCGGTGTGCGAAAGCGGCGACTGGCTGGGCCGCGAACGCGCCCTTGCGGTAGCGCCGGGCGACCACCTGGCCGTGCTGTCGGCGGGCGCGTATTGCATGTCGATGGCCAGCAATTACAACACCCGCCCGCGCGCCGCCGAGGTGCTGGTGTCGGGCCGCGACGCCCAGCTCATCCGCCGCCGCGAGACAGTTCAGGACATGTTCCGCAACGAGTCGCTGCCCGGCGGCTGAAGCGCGCCAGTCAGTGCCAATCAGTAATGGAGCGCACCGGGCGCTGAAACAGTCAGGCCGCGCCGGAACACCCGTGCGCGGCCCGCCATGAAAACCTGAAAAACGCTGGCCCTGACGCCGCGATCAATGCAAAAGCGTGGCGATGTAGCCGGCCACCGCCTTGATTTCGCGGTCGTTCAGCTTGGCGGCGACTCCGGTCATTTGCAGGTTGTTGGTGCGCGTCTCGTCGCGAAACGCCACCAGTTGCTTGACCGTGTACTCCACGTGCTGGCCCGACAGGCGCGGGTACTGCGACGGAATGCCCGCGCCGCTGGGGCCATGGCAGCCGGCGCAAGCCGCAATGCGGCGATCCTGAATGCCGCCACGGTAAATGCGCTCGCCCAGCGCCAGTTGCGCGGGGCTCGGCGGGGCAGCGGCATCGGAAGCCGCTGCATCCGCAGGCGCGGCGGCGGCATCCGAAGCAGCGGCCTCGGGCGCGGAAGCGGCGGGCTTGGCCTTCTGCGAGGCCAGCCACCAGGCAACGTTGCGCACGTCATCGTCGGTCGCCAGCGTGGCGACCATGGCCTGCATGGTCGGATCCTGGCGCGCGCCGCTCTTGAACTCCGTCAACTGCTTGATCAGGTATTCCGGGTGCTGCTGCGCCAGATTGGGCTGAAGCGGCACGATGGAGTTGCCGTCTTCCGCATGGCAGGCGTTGCAGACCGCCCCGAAGGAGGCCTTGCCCTTCTCCAAATCGGGCTTTTGGGGTGCAGCCGGAGCATCGGCGGCAAATGCGCTGGCGGAAAGCAGCGATGCGGTCAGGAGAGCGGCAAGCAGCTTCATGGGCATGACACGTCTGATTTGAAGGGTATGAACACCCAGCGCGGAACGCTGGGGCTTTCGATTCTACAATGCCCGCCACCGCTGTTTTCCCATGCCCGCCCCGCACGCCCCCGCACGCCCCCGCACGCACGACCTGGCCGCCGCCAGCGCCGCCGCACGCGCCGCGCTCGGCTGGCTGCACACGGCGCGCTTTCTGACCACGGCGGCGCAACTGCACCAGTTGCCGCCGCTGACCGTGCCCGAAATCGCCTTCGTCGGCCGCTCCAACGCCGGCAAGTCCACCGCCATCAACACGCTGACGCAGCAAACGCAACTGGCCTTCGCCTCCAAGAAACCGGGCCGCACGCAGCACATCAATCTGTTCGCCCTGGGCCGCCAGGGCGCCACCGACGCCGTGCTGGCCGACCTGCCCGGCTACGGCTACGCCGCCGTGCCCCTGGCCGACAAGCAGCGCTGGCAGCGCGTAATGGCCAATTACCTCGTCACCCGCCCCAACCTGACCGGCGTGGTCATGCTGTGCGACCCGCGCCACGGCCTGAAGGAACTCGACGAAACCCTGCTGGAAGTGATCCGCCCGCGCGTGGAGCAGGGCCTGAAGTTTCTGGTGCTGCTGACCAAGGCCGACAAACTGAACCGCGGCGAGCAGGCCAAGGCTCTGTCCATCGCCCGCCTGCAGGCCGGCGGCGGCGACGCCATGCTGTTTTCCGCCCTCACCCGCCAAGGCGTCGAGCAGGCCGCGCTATGGCTGCGCGCGCTGGCGCAGGCGTCCGGGCCGGAGGCAGGCGATTCAGGCGCCGAATAGCCATCAAACCACCGCCGCGCCGCGCTCGGTCAGCAGCGCGCGCAGCACCGAGCGGTGGCAACGCGCCTCATCGGCGCAGTAGCAGCCAATGGCAAAGTCTGCCCCGTGCGACAGCGCCGCCAGCACGTCCAGCGTGCGCGCCGCGCCGGGCTCGGCCATCTCCTTGCGGAACAGGCGCGTGAACAACGCCCAGTCCTTGCGCGCCTGCGCGCCGCCGGGCTGCGCGTGGGTGGACAGCGCCAGCTTCATCAGATCGGGGCTGGGCGAGAGATTGGGGTACCACACGTCGAACCAGTCGTCGGCGGCAAAGCGCGCCTTGGGCACACCGCGCGGCGGACGCCGTACCGTGCCGATGCGCACGCCCTCGCTCGGCGCGCGCGGGCTGCCGAGTTGAACCACTCGGATGCTCATGTTGCTCTCCTTTCGATAGCTGCCTGAACAGGCAATCAATAAACTGGCGGCTCCCCCGCGGGCCGGGTCTTGAAGCGCCGGTGCACCCAGTAATACTGCTCGGGCATGGCGCGGATGTAACCCTCGAGTTCACGGTTCATGCGCTCGGTGTCCGCCACCGGGTCATCGCCGGGATAGCGCTCCCACGCCGGATGCACACATGCCTCGTAGCCCTGGCGCGTCATGCGCGTGACGACCGGCACGACGCGCGCGTGGCCCAGTTTGGCAAAGCGCGGCAGCGACGGCACGGTAGCCGCGTTGACGCCGAAAAACGGCACGAACACCGATTCGCGCGGCCCCAGGTCCATGTCCGGCAGCAGATACAACATCCGGCCCTCGCGCAGCGCGCGCACCACGGGCTTGGGGCCGGCCGAGCGGGCGATCGGTATCACGTCGCCAAAGCGTGCGCGGCCTTCGTGCATCCAGGCATCGAGCGCGGCGTTGGGCTGCGTGGCATACAGGAGGCTGCCGGCGCGCGCGACTTGCTGCATGATGGCGCTGCCGCCCGCATCCATGCCGTAGAAATGCGGCGCGAAGATCACGACCGCGCCGGGGCGCGTCAGGTCTTCGATCGCGCCGGTCAGGTGCAGACGCCGCCGCGCCACATCCGCTCTGGCGTGCCAGAGCCAAGCCCGGTCCAGCGCCGTCTGGCAAAAAACGATGAAGCTGCGCCGCGCCACCTGGCGCCTTTGCTTGTCGCTCCAGTGCGGAAAGCACAGCCGCAGGTTGGTCAGCGCCACGCGGCGGCGCGAGCGCGCCAGCACGAACAGCGCGCGCCCCAGCGCGCTGCCCAGCGCGCGCAGCCACGGCAGCGGCAGCGGCGCAATGGCGCGCATGAACAGGATGGCGGGGTGCGTCACGGCTCGGCCCGTGGTTTTTTGTAGCGCCCGTAGCCCCACAGGTACTGCTGCGGGCACTCGCGGATCAGGCTTTCCATCTCGCGGTTGATTTGCGCCACCGCCGGCTCCAACTGGCCGGCCAGCGGCTCGGCCAGCGCGCGAAAGTGCAGGCAAAAGCCGCGCCCGCGCGGCAGCCGCTCGCCCCACACCAGCAGCGGCGTGGCGCCGGTCTGCAACACCAGACGCGCGGCCAGGGTCATGGTGTAGGCGCTCTGGCCGAAAAACGGCGCCCACTGGCCCATGCCCTCGGGCGGCACCTGGTCGGGCAGCAAGCCGACGGCGCGGCCCGCGCGCAGCGCCTTGATCATCTGGCGCACGCCGGTCAGCGTGGTGGGCACGGTCTGAAGCCCCTCGCGCCGGCGCGCCGTCTCCAGCACTTGCGCCAGGGCCGCCTGCCGCGCCGGGCGGTACAGCACCGTCAGGGGGCCGTGCGCGGCGCGGTAATGCCCGGCCACGTCCTGCGCGGTAATCTCGAAGCAGCCCAGATGCGGCGTGAAGAACACCACGCCCTTGCCGGCGGCGTAAGCGGCATCCACCAAATCGGCGCCGTCCCACCGCACGGGCACCGGCGGGCCGAACCACAGGCGCGGCATCTCCATCACCATGCGGCCAGCGTGCGCCACCGCCGGACGCACCTGGCCAAAGCCGTAGCCGGCCAGCGCGGCATTGCCGGCAAAGCGGCGCCGGTAGGTGGGCGAGGCCAGCCAGGTCAGCCAGCCCAGCGCAGCGCCCACGCCATGCAGCAGCGCCAACGGCCAGACGGATAAAAAGCGGTACAGAACAAACATGGCGAGTAGAATGCGCAGGTCGCCGAGTTACGGAACTACTTGCAGGGCGACGTTAAACAAGGTCTGCTAAAGCGTTCGCCAAGGCTCCACGGTTTGGCAACGCAACGTTGAAACTGATGGAGTTTATTCAATGGAACTGGCGAACAGCTTTCTCTTCACTTCCGAGTCCGTCTCCGAAGGCCATCCCGACAAGGTGGCCGACCAGATTTCGGACGCCATCCTCGACGCCGCCCTGGCGCAAGACCCGTATTCGCGCGTGGCCGCCGAAACGCTGACCAACACCGGCCTGGTGGTGCTGGCCGGCGAGATCAGCACCAACGCGCAGGTGGACTACATCCAGGTGGCGCGCGACACGATCAGGCGCATCGGCTACGACGACACCGAATACGGCATCGACTACAAGGGCTGCGCCGTCATGGTCTGCTACGACAAGCAGAGCAACGACATC
>WRJY01000123.1 GCA_009778355.1 Desulfovibrionaceae bacterium
GATCACGCGGCGGGCGGGCAGGTGGCGCGAGATGGACGGAAGGGGCGGAAACGGGGACATGGGCGGTTCTCCTAGGGGAGGGCGATTTGACGCGTGGCGCCGGGCAGCATGGCCTGGCCTTCGGGGCTGCTGACGATGGCGATGCGCTCCAGCAGTTGGGATTCGGAAAGCACGCCAAAGCCGATGGGCGTGATTTGTCCCGTGAAGGGCTGCGCCAGAAAAACTGCTGGCACCTGGGACACTTGCAGCGTGTTGGCGATTCCGTTGTCGCGGCGGGCATCCGGGAAGCCCGGCATCGGGCCACCGTCGATGCTAATGGCCACCACCTGGATGCCGTGTTGTTCCTGGAAGGCTTGCAGCGTGGGCGCGAAGGCGTGGCAGTAGGGGCAGTCGGAGCGGTAGAAGAAGAACAGCACATGGTCGTTGCCGAGTTCGGCCACGGTGCGCGAGCGTTCGGCGCGCTCGGTTTCGTCGAAGACTTCGAGCGCCTTGGCATTGACGGGGCGGCCCTGAAGCGTCGGGTCAAGCTCCGGCGTGGCCCAGGCCACGCGCTTTGCCATGTCGGCGAAGAATGATGCCTGATTGACCACCAGGGCTTCTAGTTCCATGTACCGCCGCACATTGCTTTCGGTTGGCCGCATGATGGCGATGTTGCGGTACTCCTCCAGGGTCTTTTGCAGGCGCTCGAATTCGATCAGTTCGGGAGCGCGGGTGGGCGCCTGGGGCGAGGGCGGCTGCGATGAGGGCGAGGCGGGCGGCGGAGCCTCTTGGTCTTCGGGCAGCGGATCTTCATAAAAGTGCCATCCGCGCCAGGCGTCGCTCCAGTATGGCGCTGGCCTGGTCGCAGGGTCTTGCGCGAGTGCGGCGGCGCTCGCGAGGATTCCGGTCAGGAGGGCGGCGGCGAGACTGACGACAGGACGGGCGAGAAGGTGCGCGACAGGGCGGAAGGCGAGAGTGTGCATGCCATCTCCTATTGCATCGACTGGGGCGGACGTCCGTCCAGACAGTAGTTGATTCCGAATTCGATCGTCTGCTTGCGGGCGGAGGCCGCCTCGGGC
The DNA here is from genome assembly GCA_009778355.1 of Desulfovibrionaceae bacterium. Classification (GTDB taxonomy): domain Bacteria; phylum Pseudomonadota; class Gammaproteobacteria; order Burkholderiales; family Burkholderiaceae_C; genus Ottowia. The sequence goes on from WRJY01000123.1 coordinate 1,059, forward strand.
AGCTTGACGCCCTCCTGCCAGAACACCACGCTCAGGCGCGCGCAGCCGCTCTGCCGGTAGCGTTTTTGCGTGGAGACGTCGATGTAGATCGGGGAATTCGCCTTGAATTGCCGGGTGATGGCGTCGGCCACTTCTCCCGTGAGTACGCCGTGGGCTGTTCCATCCGGCGATTCGAGGGCGGCGAGCATCACTGGACGGGCATCATGAACCGGGCTGCGGACAATGTCGTCCGCGGGCAAATCGCCCGCCAGCAGCGTTGTCGAAAGCAGCAGCGCCGCGGCGGCTGCCGGGTAAGACTTGAAAGACGTCATGGGCATTTCCCTTCGCCGCCGTAGCAGCCGCTGGCGCGCGCGGGGTCGCGGTACTGGATGGCGTCGATGTTGGGCAATGTGGGCACGCTGTCAGCGTACCGGCGGGCTTGCCTGGCGTCTCGGTCGAATTGGCGCCTTATTCGCGGAAATTCGCGGCTGGCTGGTTTGGGGAGTGATTCAGCTTGTGCCTAGCGGGCTGCATGCGCTTGCGAGGAGTCTCGGAATCGGCCAATTGACATCCTTCCTCGCCTAAAGGCGTTGGCTTTAGTGGCTTGTAGTCCTCCATGAACTGGCCCCGCCCTCAAGTTCGACTCAGCCGCGCAGCCCCATGGCCCGCAGTAATGCATCGATTTGTCCAAACGCATCCCGCTGCCACTGCTCGGCAGTCCGATCACCCAACATATGCGTGCTTTCGACGAAGCGCCTGACACAGGTGGGTCCATGCCCATCCATCGCGCCGAATTTGTCGGCAATGTGCCGAAAGCCACGTTGCCCGCTGGGAAACTCAAGCAGTGGGCGGCATTCTCTCGCCAAAACGTCGATTCCGCCGGGATAGTTCCAGACGCAGTAGTAAATGTCGTAGGCATCCTTCTGCTTGTATCGCCCCGCCAGCGCATGGCCCTTCATCGCCAGCAGCGCAGGGATCGAGCACACCGCGATTTCCACGCGATTGGTTCCGCCATCAGGCATGGGTCCGGCCACGGCGACCAATTGGTAAAAGCGCATCGCCAAATCGGCGCCATCGGCGCGTTGAACGGCGAAGTCGGTGATCAGGGGCGGGACGTTCTTGACGATTTCCGCGTCGTGCGGCATCAGGAAGTCGACTACGACGTTGATGGCTTGGCCTGCGTCTCGCGCAGGCACTTGGCGAACCAGTTGGAAGCGCCGAAGTCCCTCGCGTCGGATGTATCCATGGCTTTTAAGCGCGCCAATCAAGGTCGCGTATTCACCGTCACCGAGGGCTTGCGCATCCAGCCCGATGTCCACGTCAAGCGTACCGACGTGCGGCATGTCCGCGTTGTCCAACAGCAACCAGGGAACAGCCCCGCCGATGATGGTGAACTTGCCTTTGAAGCTGCCGAGGATTTGGCCGATTTCGATCAGCACCGACTTGACTGCCGCAGTCGTGCGGTCGTCGTATTCGGCGGCTGACTGAGGTTCCCGGGGTGTCGGCGTCATTAGGTCCATGTGAGTTTTTCTCGACGCAAGTGTTCAGCGGCTTCCATGCCGCGATCGCCAGCAATGGACAGGTCGAGGTATGTCTGAATGGGGCTCGTGCAGATCACGCCGGGCGCAGGCTCGACCGTGTCGATGAGCAATTCCGCGTCTTTGGGCACGGTGACGACCACGTTTTCTCCCTTCGCGGAGGGTTCGATCTTCAATGCATCGCGAAGCTTTTGCAAACCTTCTCGGTCGACGAAAAAGTAATGCGCGCCGACTCGTGCATAGGGCGCAAGCCACTGCGCCGCGGAGAAAGAGGCCAATGCAGTCTGTCCGGGGCCGCCATGGGCGCCGAGCGAACCGCTGACTGCGTTTTCCAGCGCGGCACCGTGCAATGGCGTGTAGAACCGCATGCGCTCGCCTGCTGGCGCTGCGTAGCTATCCCGCCACGCGTCGAGCAACGCATCGGGTTGTGATAGAAACAAGCCTGCTGCCGAGGCGCAAGCCCATTCCCTGTCGATCAATCCTGAGCGAACATTGCTGACATGCCCCACGCTGACGCCGGAAACTGTCGCAAGTTCAGTGACGCGCCATGCGCGATAGGGGTCACGCAGCATGGCGCGCAGAACCCGTGCTGATTTCGGCTTGAACAGTGACTTGAGCGCGCGCTGTTCGGATGCGGGTTTTTCGGCCACGGCGCGCTCGATATACACGCCGCCGAATGCAATGCGGGCGTTTCCCGCCAGATCAAGGTAGCCGACATTCTTTTCCACGCACAGTTGCCGGACTGCCGGAGAGATGTAGGGCGCCATGAAGACAAGGATGGTGGGTGTCGCATGAGGGGTGCGCCGCATTGCGTAGTCGTTCAATTCCAGCAGCGCGGAACGGGCATAGCGCGGCTGACCGTTTGGCTTGTAATCGCAGATGAGCAGGTGCAATTGCCCCTCGACAAGCAGCCGGACGACCAAATCCGGTTCTCCATGTCCGTTGGCAGTGTTGCGCTCAATGTCCTGAATCTGGATGGCCGGAATTTTTCCGAGCAACAGTCGAAGCGCCTCATCAGCCAGAACCTCTGCAGATTTCACCAAATCAAGAGCTTTCAGCATTTTGTGAATATACCATGTGTAATGAAGAAAGCCAAGAAAAATTTCAGTAACAATATAGTTTTCAACAAATGCTGAAACCTGTTCTAGGGCGATTGGCTGTCACCGAGAGGGAGCAGGGCAAAGGGCAGCCGTTCGCGCAAAAACCAAAAGCTCCTCGAAGGTGTGCGCCAAGCCGTGGAAGAATCCGCCGTATGCTGATTGCTCACCGCATCGCGCTCGATCCCAACAACGTTCAGTCAGGCCAGCTATCTGGCCCGCGCGGCGGGCACGGCGCGCTTTGCCTACAACTGGGCGCTGGCCGAATGGAAGCGGCAATACGAGGCATGGAAGGCCGACGACACCCAGCCCAAGCCGTCACAGGCGGCACTGCGGCGGCAATTGAACGCCATCAAGCGCGAGCAGTTTCCGTGGATGATGGAAGTCACCAAGAATGCCCCGCAGATGGCGATCATCCAGCTTGGGCATGCTGTCCATGAGACATTGGGTGTAGCGTGCAAGCCGGATGCCGGGATTTCTGACCGAATGCTTGACCGGATCTGCGGCAAAGATAGAACATTCACTGTACAGTAAAAATTGACATTTCATCAAATTTATACCAAAATGAGCCTGCTCACCGAAGCGGTGAACGGAATAATGTCTCTTGCACCTCATGCACGAATCCGCTTTGACCGAACAGCAATTGATGACGCGCTTTGCCGAGGCTCTGCGGGAGCTTCCGCAGGTGCAGGCCGACCTCAACCCTTGGATCCCCGGCGGCGGCCGCGACGGTCACGCCTTCGATGCCCAAGCCAGACTGAAGGTCGCCGGCAAGTCCTTTGTCCTGCTGCTCAATGCCAAGAAGGCCGTGTTTCCGCGTGATGCCCGCGAAGTGATTTGGCAGTTTGTGCAGGCCGGCCATGCAGTACCTGCCAGGCAGGGTGGAGAGCCTTTGCCGCTTGTCGTTGCCGAGTCCATTTCTCTCGGCGCGAGGGAACTGCTCAAAAGCGAAGGCGTTGGTTACTACGACAGCGGCGGCAGCCTGTATTTGCCCGCGCCCGGTATGTATATCTACATCGACAAACCGCCGCCCAAAACCCTGGTCAAGTCAACCCGCGCCCTGTTTTCCGGGCGGCGCGCGCAGGTCTTGCACGCCTTG
>WRJY01000124.1 GCA_009778355.1 Desulfovibrionaceae bacterium
TAGAAGCGGTCGGCCAGCGGCGCGGCAAAGCGGAAATTCTGCTCCACCATCACCACCGTGTAGCCCTTGGCGCGCAGGGTGACGATCATGCGCGCCAGCGCCTGCACGATGACGGGCGCCAGCCCTTCGGAAATCTCGTCGAGCAGCAAGAGCCGCGCGCCCGTGCGCAGAATGCGCGCCACCGCCAGCATCTGCTGCTCGCCGCCCGACAGCCGCGTGCCCTGGCTGGCGCGGCGCTCGGCCAAGTTGGGGAACATCGCATAAATCTCGTCCACCGGCATACCCTGTCCGGCGCCCTTGAGCGCGGGCGGCAGCAGCAGGTTTTCCTCCGCCGACAGGCTGGCGAAAATGCCGCGCTCCTCGGGGCAGTAGCCGATGCCGCAGTGGGCGATGCGGTGCGTGGGCAGCGCAATGGTCTCGCGGCCATGCACGCGGATGCTGCCCTGGCGCCGCCCGGTCAGGCCCATGATGGCGCGCAGCGTGGTCGTGCGCCCAGCGCCGTTGCGGCCAAGCACGGTGACGACCTCGCCCGGCTGCACCGCCATGTCCACGCCGTGCAGCACGTGCGATTCGCCGTACCAGGCTTGCAGGCCGGTGATTTCCAGTGCGGGCGCCGTCATCCGTGCGCCCCCAACTGCCCTTCGGTGGTGCCCATGTAGGCTTGCATCACCTGCGGATTGCCGGAAACCTCGGCATACGGCCCTTCGGCCAGCACCGCGCCGCGCTGCAAAACGGTGATGGTGTCGGCAATGGTGGACACCACGCTCATGTTGTGTTCGACCATCAAAATGGTGCGGCCCGCCGATACCCGCTTGATGAGCTCGGCCACACGGTGCACATCCTCGTGACCCATGCCTTGCGTCGGCTCGTCGAGCAGCATCAGCTCGGGTTCCATCGCCAGCGTGGTGGCGATTTCCAGCGCCCGCTTACGGCCATACGGCAGGTTCACCGTCGCCTCACCGGCCAGGTCTTCGAGACCAACCTCGGCCAGCAACTGGCGCGCCCGCTCATCGAGCGGCGCCAGCGTTTTTTCGCTTTTCCAGAAGTGGTACGACGTGCCCAGCGCGCGCTGCAAGCCCAGGCGCACGTTTTCAAGCAGCGTCAGGTGCGGGAACACCGCCGAAATCTGGAACGAGCGGATGATGCCGCGCCGCGCGATCTGCGCCGGCTTTTCGCGCGTGATGTCCTGCCCGTTGAACAGGATCGCCCCCGAAGTCGGCTCCAGAAACTTGGTCAGCAGATTGAAGCAAGTCGTCTTGCCCGCGCCGTTGGGGCCGATCAGCGCATGAATCGAGCCGCGGCGCACCTTCAAATCGACGCCGCTCACCGCCACGAAGCCCTTGAACTCCTTGACGAGCCCGCGCGTCTCCAAAATGATGTCCGAACTCATGCGGCCCGTCGTGCCTTGCTGGCTGTGTCAAAACTGGCCCGATCATAGACGCCGCGCTGCGACAGGAAACTAAGGGTTTCCACTTGGTTTGGAATTGCGCCGCGCACTCAGAGCCTGTTTACGATCTCAGCAGGCTCGGCAAAGAAGCGGTGGGACTTGTTTCATCTCACCCGCTCGAGCAACTGACGCAGCGCATACGCCGCCGTTTGCGCGCGTACGGCGGCGCGGTCGCCATCGAAGCGGCGCAGCGCGGTGGTCACGGCGCCGTTCACGCACCAGCCGAACCAGACCGTGCCGACCGGCTTGCCGGCGCTGCCGCCGGTGGGGCCGGCCACGCCGGTGACGGCCACGCTGGCCTGGGCGCGCGAGCGGGCGATGGCGCCAGCGGCCATGGCGCGCGCCACCGGCTCGCTGACGGCGCCGTGCGCGGCGATCAGTTCCGCCGGCACGCCCAGCAATTCGATCTTGGCGTCGTTGCTGTAGGTGACGAAGCCGCGCTCGAACCAGGCCGACGAGCCAGCCAAATCGGTGCAGGCGGCGGCGATCATCCCGCCGGTGCAACTCTCGGCAGCGGCCATCATCCAGCGGCGGCCAAGCAGAGCGCCGGCCAGTTGATGAAGCACATCGGCGTCTGGCGATTGGTTCATGGGTGTTGGCCGTTATTCAACCGTCAAGACGCTTCGCGCCGAAGCGCCCGCTTGCGGCGGCACGGTCTTCAGGAAAGGCAACAGTTGCATGGCGTCCAGCGCCACGTCGCGGTTGTAGATGCTCGCCCCAGCAAATAACTGCCCGGCGCATGAATGCGCGAAGGTGCCTGCGCCGTGTTTACGGCAATGGGTGGATGCATCGCTAATGCCCGCCAGATGGCTGACAATCAGCCGTTCCAGTTCCTTTTCGCTGGTGCCGGTGGGTTTCATGTGTTGTTTCCCCTTTTCCTGCGTGTCCGCTCAGACTGGGCTTCGGGCTCGGCGGTTTTACCCACCACAGGCGGCAAGGCAGCCCGCGCCGCGCGCCCTCTTGCCAATTTGATAGTTTGATGCAATTTGGCACGCAACGCATCACGATCCGGCAACTCAGTCAGATATTCGGCCACACGGATGCTGGAGCCATCCAGTTGCAGCACTTCAATTTCTTCCCGGTTCACGCTCGCACACAAGATCAGGCCTATGGGTTCTTTCTCGCCTGGCTTGCGCCCGTGGCGATCCAGCCAGCGCAGATAAAGCTCCATCTGCCCTTTGTGCGCGGCCTTGAATCGCTCCAATTTCAGCTCAACGGCCACCAGCCGTCGCAAATCGCGGTTGTAGAGCAACAGATCAAGATAAAAATCGTCAGGCCCGATGATCAAACGCTTCTGCCGGGCAACGAAGCAAAAGCCGTCGCCCATTTCCAGAAGAAACCGCTCCATGTCGGCCAGGATTGCGGCCTCCAGATCGCGCTCGCTGTAGGCGCCTTGCAGCCCAAGAAAGTCCAGCAGATAAGGATCGCGAAAAACCAGATCGGCGCTTATCTCGTTGCCCGAGCGCATCTTGGCGATTTCCATTTCCACCAGCGCTTCGGGGTTTCTGGAGATGGCGGTGCGCTCGTAGAGCATCCCGCCGATCTTCTTTTCCAGCGTGCGCGTGCTCCAGCGTTCGATACGGCACATCTCGGCATAGAACTCGCGCTGCAGGGGACGCTCCAGATAGATCAGATGGCGGAAGTGCGTCCACGACAACACGCCGCTGAGCGCGGCGACGACCTTCTCGTCAGGAAACGCCTCTGCAAAACGCTTCATGTGCCAAAGGTTGCGTTTGATGACCCCCTTGCCGTAGGCCAGCGTCAATTGTGAACTCACCGCGTTCACAATCTCCTCTCCATAGGGGGCGCGCTCCTTTTTGAGTAGTTCCGCCCCGATGCGATGACCGATGCGCCAATACAGCATCGTCAGCGTCGCATTCGCCGTCTGCGCAACGTGCTGGCGCGCCGATTCGATCAGGCCGCGCAATTCCGCCAGCAAAGCGCCGGATTGTTTCAGCAAGGCCGGTCTGGCCGCCGTTGCCATTGGCGTTCTCTTGGGCGGCTTCACCACGCCCGCCACAGCGCAATCACCAGCAGCGTGCAGAAGGCGGCCACCAGGTCGTCCAGCACGATGCCGAAGCCGCCGCGCCAGCCGCCCTGGCCGTGCATCAGGCGGTCGGCCCAGCCCACCGGGCCGCGCTTGACGGCGTCGAAGACGCGAAACAGCAGGAAAGCCGCCGCCTGCGTCCAAAAGCCCGCCGGCAACAACAGCCACAGCACGGCCCAGAAGGCGACGATTTCGTCGATGACGACGGCGCTGGGGTCGGCCACGCGCAGATGGTTCGCCGTTACCGTGCTGGCCCACCACGCCACCGGCAGCGACGCGGCCAGCAGCCAGCCCAATTGCACGGGCGTCAGCCAGTGTGCCAGCAGCGCCCACGCCAGCCACGCCCACAGCGTGCCCGCAGTGCCCGGCGCAACGGGCGACAAGCCGCTGCCGAAACCGAAGGCCACCACGTGCGCGAGGTGCGCGCACATGAAACGCAGGTTGGGCCGCACCGCGCCGGCGGGCGGCGGGCCATCGCCGCCCGAGAGGGGTTCCAGCGGCACGGGTTGGGCGTGGTCTTGGTCCGGCGTGGCGGCGCGCGCCGCATCGCCCGCTTCCTGCAGCGGACGCGGCTGCACGTCGATCACGTCATCGCGGGGAGAGTCGGTCAAGCTCATCGATAACGCTCCCTGGCTCACCGAGCCACACAGGAATATCCCTGAATGAAGTTCCAGTCATGGCAACGATTGTAGGCATGGCCTTGCGCAATCGCAGGTCCGAAAACGGCCACTTTTGCCAAGGGACGGTCCGTATCATGCTCCCATGTCTTCCCTGGTCTTCATTCCAGAACTCGAAAGCGATGCCTGCTATCTGGCGATGAAGGCGCGTGATGCGCGCTTCGATGGTTGGTTTTTCACGGGCGTGACTTCCACCGGCGTGTATTGCCGGCCTGACTGCAGCGCCAAGCTGCCCCGGCGCGAGAACTGCCATTTTTTTCGCCATTCCTCGGCGAAAAGATCACGCCGTGGATGCTGATCTGCTCCGCGGCGATCCTGTGCGGCGTGGCGTTATCGACGGGCGTGTTGACTCGCGCCGGTCTTTTTCACAGGCCCTCCAGCAAGCGGGCAATGGCTTCGGGCGAGGGCAACTGATGCCTCAGCTCCTTGGGCAGCGTCTTGGTGATTTCGTAGGTCGCCACGCCGATGGGCTTGCGCGCGTTGCGCAGCGCGTACTCGACGATGGTGCGCGTTTTTTCCTTGCACAAAATGATGCCGATGGACGGGTTCTCGTCCTCCTGCCGCGCCTGCGCGTCCAGCGCGGCAAGGTAGAACTGCATCTTGCCGACGAACTCCGGCTCGAACTCGCCAATCTTCAA
>WRJY01000125.1 GCA_009778355.1 Desulfovibrionaceae bacterium
CTCCACCTGCGCCGACGCATCGGCCTCGGAAAGAATGCGGCCGGCCAAAAACTTGCCGGCCTCGTCGAACAGAACATGCATAGAGGGGGCGAATTATGGAGCACCCATTCATGGCTTGCCGTTCCACCCTGACGCGGATGGCGTCAACCGGGTGGCCGGCGGAGCCGGCGTGATCTTGCTGGACGAGCCGACCGCCGGCATGGGCCGCGGCGACACGCGGCGCTTCATCGAACTGATCCGCGAAGCAACCGCATGAATGCGACGCTGCGAAACTGGCTCAAGCCGCACACGCTGGCGTAACCGGTCAAGCAGCAATCCAGCCCCTGCTTTTGTCCCTGCCGCGACAAAGCCGGTTTGCGTGCGCTGCCGGCATCTTCGACAATGCAAAATTCACGCCAAGGCCGTTCGCGCCTTTTCCCTTGCCAGATTTTCAAGGAACCAAGCCCCATGACCGCTGAATACAAAGTCCACGGAGACGTCGCCGTCATCACCATGAACAATCCGCCCGTCAACGGTCTCGGCTGCGAGACGCGGGCGGGCATCGCCAACGGGCTGGACCGGGCCAGCGCCGACTCCGCGGTCAAGGCCATCGTGCTGACGGGCGCGGGCAGGGCGTTTTCGGGCGGCGCGGACATCCGCGAATTCAACTCCGCCAAGGCCATGCAGGAGCCAGCGCTGGGCGCGGTCATTCTGATGCTGGAGAACTCCGCCAAGCCGGTGGTGGCCGCCGTGCATTCGGTGGTGATGGGCGGCGGGCTGGAACTGGCGCTGGGCTGCCACTTGCGCATCGCCGCGCCGGGTTGCAAGGTGGCGCTGCCGGAAGTCAAGCTGGGCCTGCTGCCCGGCGCCGGCGGCACGGCGCGGCTGCCGCGCGTGCTGAGTGTGGAAACGGCGCTGAACATGATCGTCAGCGGCGAAGCCATCAACAGCGAGCTGCTGGCCGGCCTGCCGGGGCAAAAGCTGTTCGACCAATTGGCCCGGTCGCCCGAGTCGCTGCTCGATGAAGCGATGGCGCTGGCCCGCAAGGCGGCTGCCGATCACGCTGGCGGCGCGCCGCTGCCGCTGGTGCGCAACCTGCCTTGCAAGCACAAGGACGGCGACGCTTACTTTCAGTTCGCGCGCAACATGGTGGCTGGCATGTCCAAGCACTTTCCGGCGCCGCTCAAGTGCGTGGACGCGGTGGAAAACGCCGCCACGATGAAGTTCGACGACGCGCTGGCCGCCGAGCGCGAGATTTTCCTTGGCCTGATACAGACGCCCGAGAGCAAGGCGCTGCGCCATATCTTCGCCGCCGAGCGCGCCGCCTCCAAGATTGCCGACGTGGGGCCGGAGATCAAGCCGCGCCAGGTCAACAAAGTGGCCGTGATCGGCGCCGGCACCATGGGCGGCGGCATTTCGATGAACTTTCTCAACGCCGGCATCCCGGTCACCATTCTGGAGATGAAGCAAGAGGCGCTGGAGCGCGGCCTGGCCACCATCCGCAAGAACTACGAGGCTCAGGTCAAGAAGGGCAAGCTCAAGCAGGACAAATACGAAGAGCGCATGGCCCTGCTCAAGCCCACGCTGAGCTACGACGACATCGCGGACGCCGACTTGGTGATCGAGGCCGTGTTCGAGGAGATGGACGTCAAGGAGACCGTGTTCAAAAAGCTCGACCAGGTGGTCAAGCCCGGCGCCATCCTGGCCTCCAACACCTCCACACTGAACGTGGACCGGATCGCCGCCTTCACCAAGCGCCCGCAGGACGTGGTCGGGATGCATTTTTTCAGCCCCGCCAACGTCATGAAGCTGCTGGAGGTGGTGCGCGGCGCCAAAACGGCCAAGGACGTGCTGGCCACGGTGATGGCCATCGCCAAGAAGATCAAGAAAACGGCGGTGATTTCGGGCGTGTGCGACGGCTTCATCGGCAACCGCATGATCGAGCAATACAGCCGCCAGGCCGGCCTGATGCTCGACGAAGGCGCCACGCCCGCCCAGGTGGACAAGGCCATCGAGAAATTCGGCTTCGCCATGGGGCCGTTCCGCATGGGCGACCTGGCGGGCAACGACATCGGCTGGGCCATCCGCAAGCGCCGCAACGCCGAAAGGCCCGACATCCAGCACCCAAAAACCGCCGCCGACCTGCTGTGCGAACTGGGCCGTTTCGGCCAGAAAACCGGCGCCGGCTGGTACGACTACCAGCCAGGCAAGCGCGACGCCATCCCCAGCAAGCTGGTGGAGGGCATGATCGAGCAGTACCGCAAGGCCAACGGCATTACCCCGCGCAAGATCAGCGAGCAGGAGATCGTCGAGCGCCTGGTATACGCGCTGGTCAACGAAGGCGCGCGCATCCTTGAAGACGGCATCGCCGGCAAGGCCAGCGACATCGACATGGTGTACCTCACCGGCTACGGCTTTCCGCTGTGGCGCGGCGGCCCCATGCAGTACGCCGACCAGGTGGGCCTGTTCAACCTGACCGAGGCCATGAAACGTTTCGCCCGCAACCCGCGCGACGACGCCAAATTCTGGGAACCGGCGGCGCTCATCAAGAAGCTGCTCGCCGAAGGCAAGAACTTCAACGGCTGACGCAGCCGGGCCATCATCCCCAGACACACGAACACCAGGAGAATCTTGAAATGACCCAAGCCGTCATCGTTTCCACTGCCCGCACGCCGCTCGCCAAGAGCTGGAAGGGCTCCTTCAACATGACCCACGGCGCCACGCTGGGCGGCCATGCGGTACAGCACGCCATCCAGCGCGCGGGCATCGACGCCGCCGAGGTTCAGGACGTCATCATGGGCTGCGCCAATCCCGAAGGCGCCACCGGCGCGAACATCGCGCGCCAAATCGCGCTGATGGCCGGCTGCCCCGTCACCACATCGGGCATGACGGTCAACCGCTTTTGCTCGTCCGGCCTGCAAACCATTGCGCTGGCGGCGCAACGCATCATTGCGGGCGAGGCCGACGTATTCGTGGCCGGCGGGGTGGAGAGCATCTCCTGCGTACAACAGGAGGCCAACCGCCACATGATCCAGAACCCGCTGCTGGCGCAGAAGAAGCCCGAAATTTACTGGAGCATGCTGCAAACCGCCGAGCAAGTCGCCAAGCGTTACGGCATCGGTCGCGACGCGATGGACGAATACGGCGCCGCCAGCCAGCAAAAAGCCGCCGCCGCGCGCGCCGCCGGCAAGCTCGACGCCGAGATCGCGCCCATCACCGTTACCGCTGGCGTTGCCGACAAGGCGCTGGGCCTGATTACCAAACAGGTCACGGTGAGCCAGGACGAAGGCATTCGCGAAGGCACCACCAAGGAGGGCATCAGCGGCATCAAGCCCGCGCTGCCGGGCGGTTTGGTGGCGGCGGGCAACGCCAGTCAGTTCAGCGATGGCGCGGGCGCTTGCGTACTGGTCAGCGAAGGCTACGCCAGCAAAAAGGGCCTCAAGCCCCTGGGCCGCTTTCTGGGTTTCGCGGTGGCCGGCTGCGAGCCGGACGAGATGGGCATCGGCCCCGTCTTTGCCGTCCCCAAAGTCCTCGCCAAACTGGGCCTGAAAGTCGGTGACATCGACCTGTGGGAGCTGAACGAGGCGTTTGCCGTGCAGGTGCTGTACTGCCGCGACAAGCTGGGCATTCCAGGCGAGCGGCTCAACGTCAACGGCGGCGCCATCGCCCTGGGCCACCCGTATGGCGTGAGCGGCCAGCGCCTGACGGGCCACGCCCTCATCGAAGGCAAGCGGCGCGGCGCCAAGCGCGTGTGCATCACCATGTGCATCGGCGGCGGCATGGGCGCGGCGGGCGTGTTCGAGGTGCTGTGAGTGGTGCAAACGCGCATGAAAATGGACCTGGACGCCCTGCGCGGCATCTTTCGCAACGCCCCGTTCATGGTTGATCTGGGCGTGGAGGCGGTGAGTTGGGACGCCGGGCGCTTGCGCACCCGCATCGCCGTGCAGCCGCGCCATTTACAGCATACCGGTGTCGTGCACGCGGGCGTCACGGCGGCGCTGGCCGATCACACCATGGGCACGGCGGCCCAGGCCCAGGCGCCGGAAGGCTGCGGGGTGATGACCGCCGAGTTCAAGACCAGCCTGTTGCGCGGTGCGAGCGGCGCATATCTGGAATGCGAGGCGTGGGTCGTCAAGCCGGGGCAGAACATCAGCTTTACCGAGGCCGAAATTCACGCCGTTGCCGGCGACGGCCAACGCACCTTGGTGGCCAGGGCCTCGGGAACGATGGCACTGGTGCGCCGCTAATCAAACCTGGGTTGACGCCTCATGCTGATCGCTCCCGATGCCTCTCCTGAAACCGTGCTGGCGAGGGGGCGCGCGGTTTTACACCAGCAGGGCTTCTCGCGGTTCATGGGCACGGAATTGACCGCCTTCGGACCCGGTCATGCGGAACTGCAACTGCCGCTGCGCGCGGAGCACCAGCAACAGCACGGCTTTGCCCACGGCGGCGTGCTCGGCTACCTGGCCGATCTGGCGCTGACCTTCGCCGGCGGCTCGGCCCTCGATGGCAACGTGCTGACCTCCGAACTCAAGATCAACTACGTGCGCCCCGCCGTGGGCGAACGCCTGATCGCACGCGCCCAGTGCGTCCATGCCGGAAAAACCCAGGCCGTCACCCGCTGCGAGGTGTACGCCGTTTCCGGCGGTATTGAAAAACTCTGCGCGGCGGCGCAAGGCACCATCGTGCGCGTTCCAGATTCCAAGGTTGTTCCGAAAGACTGAACTAGGGCTTGCTCGACGAGTAGCGCTTGGAATTGGGGTCTTCACCAACTCCGGCATTGGTGCAAACCCCAACGATTGGGGCAAACACCAATTGGTGAACACCCCAACTGCATCGC